>NZ_JAUBVE010000062.1:29318-44595 GCF_036705715.1 Microcoleus sp. AT3-D2
TCGTCACTGCCGGAGAAGGTGTTGTCCCCGTTGCCGGAGTTGGAGAAGGTGTTGTCCCCGTTGCCGGAGTTGGAGAAGGTGTTGTTCCCGTTGCCGGAGTTGGAGAAGGTGTTGTCCCCGTTGCTGGTGTCGGAGAAGGACTTGTCCCCTCAATGGTGAAGGGATTGTCGTTTACGCGAGGTATTTGAGCTGTAGTGAACCGAGATTCATCTAGCGAGTTCGATCGAACATCAATCAACACCGCCAAAAATTCCCCAGTTTGCCTGTCCCTAATAATCGTGTTGCTAGAATTCGAGCCTTGGCCCTGGAAAATTTCTAACTCTGTAAAGTTCAAACCTCCAGCCAGACCGATCGAATCTCCGGCATTAAAATCTCTAATTACATCAGCATCGCCGATTTCGCGGCCGCCAGTAGTGAGAAACCCGTTGCCATCAGGCGACGTGCCCACCCTACCGAGAACAAAGATATCCGATCCGTCGCCTCCTGTCAGAGTATCAGACCCGCGATCGCCCGAAAGAATATCATCCCCAGGCCCCCCAGACAAAGAATCATTGCCGTCGCCTCCGAAGATCAGGTCATCACCCTCGCCGCCATCACCAGTATCGTTACCAACACCGCCGGTGATGACATCCCCGCCCTCCTGGCCCAACAAAATATCATCGCCAGCCGCGCCTATGAGGCAGTCGTTACCCGTGTCGCCAAAAACAGTGTCACTGCCCTTGTCGCCCAAAATCAGGTCGTCCTCCCCACCACCGCGCAGACAGTCATTGCCTTTACCGCCGTACAGCGAGTCGTTGCCTTCAGCACCCAAAACAATATCGTTGCCCTGGTCGCCAAAAGCTACGTCACCGCCCTCGTCGCCAGAAACCAAGTCATCGCCTTTGCCACCCCGCGCCGTGTCATTACCGCGCCCGCCCTCAACAAAATCTTTACCAGCGCCACCGTTGAGAGAATCGTTACCGTCTTCGCCCCTGAGTAGATCGTCTCCGTCCCGACTCAGAAGCGTGTCGTCGCCGGCACCCCCGGCAATCGTGTCATTGAACAAGCTGCCGATTAAATAGTTACTGCCCTCATTTGCGACAACTAAGCCATCGACAAAAAGTGGCTCTGGGGGAGGCGTGGGAACTGTCACAGGTGGCCGCGGCACAGGCGTGACCGAAATGTCCGGGCCCGTCCCCATCATCATCGGCGGCTCCGTCCCCGTCATCATCGGCGGCTCCGTCCCCGTCATCATCGGCGGCTCCGTCCCCGTCATCATCGGTGGCTCCGTCCCCGTCATCATCGGCGGCTCCGTCCCCGTCATCATCGGCGGCTCCGTCCCCGACGACGGCGTAGGCTGCGGCACCGTGCCGCTATCCAAACTATCCGCGTTTTCATCGGGTAGCCGCCCTTCGAGAAAAATTAGTGGTACTGCACTTGGCATTGTTCCGACTCCTTGCGACGCTACTCAAAAACTACTAAATAAACTTAAAGTCAGATGCAGTAATGACGGTGCTGAGCGCTCCGGGCACTGTAGGAATAGAATTCAACACTGCCAAATCGAAAGCTGGGAGACTGTCATCTGCCACATTCGGGTCAAATCCGAGAACGTACTTGTTAAAAGTATTGTTCAGGTACACGAAGAAAGCTCCCGTTTGGCTCGAACCGTTTTGATTCTTCAACACTGCATTTATTGCTTGAGCGTTGTCAAATTTAGATTCAAACAAAATGACTGATTGTTTGCTAATGTTGTCGCCGCTAGACCCGATATTCCTGACGATAAAACTGGTGAAATCGAGAGTAGTTCCTGAGTTGGTTAAACCTGCGAAATTTGATGACCTGAACAAAAATCTGTCGGTTTCGCTGCCGTTAGCGTTAAAGTCAGCAATCACGTCCACACCTTCGCTGGGAGTTTCGTAGTAGAAGAAATCATTGCCAGCATCGCCCGTGAGCAAGTCAGAACCGTTGCCACCGCCCAAAATGTCATTGCCTGCACCGCCGGAAAGCGAGTCGTTGTCATCGCCGCCCAATACCAAGTCATTGCCGAAGGCGCCGCTGAGACAGTCGCTGCCGGCACCGCCGTCGAGAGTGTCGTCGCCCGCTTGGCCGTCGAGGGAGTCGCTGCCGGCCTCGCCCAACACGTAGTCATTGCCGGAACCTCCGAGTCCCGTGTCGTTGCCTTCTCCACCCAAAATCGTGTCATCGTTGTCGCCGCCCAAGATGGAATCGTTATTGATACCGCCGTCGAGCAAGTTTCTGCCCAATCCACCGTCGAGGATGTCGTCGCCGGCACCGCCGTCGAGGGAGTCGTCGCCAATGCCACCAAGTAAGGTGTCGATCCCAGCGCCACCAAGTATCGAGTCGTCGCCGGATTCTCCCAACATCGAGTCATTGCCTGTTCCGCCGTCAATGGTGTCGTTGTTGTCACCGCCCAAGAGGTTGTCATTGTCATTGCCGCCGAACATCAGGTCGTTGCCCAGTCCGCCGATCAGCGAGTCTATGCCGTCTTCGCCGTCAACGGTGTCGTTGCCGAGTCCGCCGTCGAGGATGTCGTTGCCGATCGCACCCACAAGCGAGTCGTTGCCTGCTTCACCGAATACGAGGTCGTTGCCGCCACTGCCATCCATGATGTCGTTGCCGTCGCCCCCAGAGAGGGTATCGTCGCCGACCCCACCGAGGATGAAGTCGCTGAGGTTGCTGCCTGTAAAGCTGCTGGCCGGGAGTGCGCTGCGATCGACAATATTATCTACCACCGTGATGCTGAAGGATGCCGGCCCGATAGTTGCAGATCCGTCGGAGGCTGTAAACGTGAAACTGTCGCTGCCACCTCCTGCCAGCAAGTTGTATTTGACGATGTTGTTGTTGATATCGTCTTGGCTGAATTTGCCGCCCACGTTGAGAAAGGTGGTACCCCTTTGGACAAAACCTCTGGTAGCATCGGGGGCTTTAGTAATCGTGTAAACGATTTCCAAGGGGCTGTTGTCGGGATCTGTGACTAACAAATCGGCGGCAGTGATTGTCTGGGTAGGATTACTTTTGGCAACCACCACACCGTCGTTAATTATTAGCTGCGGCGGGCTACTGACGTTGATGGTTACTACCGCCTTACTTGTGCCTCCGCTGCCGTCTGCGATCGAGTAGCTGAAGCTGTCAGTACCCGAGAAGCCCGGATTCGGGGTGTATTTGAATACGCCGCCGCCCACGGGAACCAGGCTCCCTTTGCTTGCTGGAGCAAAAGTCGTGACAGTCAGAGCGCTTTGTTCCTGGTCAGTGTCGTTCAACAGAACGTTGAAACTGAGTTCTTGAGCCGCAACCGTGGTGAAGTTATCGTCAACTGCTCTTGGAGGTTGGTTAAAGATGGGCGTCGGGAACGTCGGCGTCGGACTTCCTGTCGGCGTCGGACTTCCTGTCGGCGTCGGACTTCCTGTCGGCGTCGGCGACCCCGGGAACATCGGCACCGGCTCGTCTGGCGGCGTTGGTGTCGGTGTTGGCGTCGGTGTTGGCGTCGGTGTCGGCGTTGGTGTCGGCGTCGGTGTCGGACTATCTGTCGGCGTCGGTGTCGGCGTCGGTGTCGGACTGTCTGTTGGCGTCGGTAGGGGAAGCGGAGTTGCGCTGCCGGGAACTGTGGGGGCAATTACAAATGAGCTTCGGCCTAGGGTTCTGCTGTCTACTCCCGGCAATACTGCTAAAAAGTCGCCGCTGACGCCGTTGCGAATAATCGTACTGCCGGCTTTCGTCTCAGTGCTTTGGAAGATTACCAAATCTTCAAACTTGAGGTCGCCGGTTAACCCGATCGAATCTTCGCCTTGGCGAAAGTCTGTGAAAATGTCGGCATCGGCGATATCGGGGCCGCCTGTGGTGAGAAATGCGGCGTTAGTGCCGTCGCTGCTGCCGCTGGGGGAACTGAAGGCACCGATGACGAAGACATCTCTGCCTTCGCCTCCTGCCACTACGTCTTTGCCTGCTTCGCCCCAAAGAACGTCGTTGCCCGCACCGCCGTCCACGATGTCGTCACCGTCGCCGCCGAATACGATGTCGTCGCCGTCGCCGGAAAAAAATGTATCCCCGCCGGCGTTTCCGTAGAGCCAGTCGCCTCCTTCGTTGCCAAATACCAAGTCTTCGCCATCCCCACCGAAGAGCGAGTCGTTACCTTCGTCGCCCCAGAGGATGTCGTCGCCTCGATCGCCCAAAAAGCTATCGTCGCCAGATCCTCCGCGCAAGCTGTCGCTGCCTTTGCCGCCGTAAGCCGTGTCTCTGCCTTCGCCTCCGATTACCGTGTCGTTGGCGTCATTGCCATACAGCAGGTCAGGGTTATTTGCCCCCTCGATGGAGTCGTTGTCTTTGCCTCCGTACAGGGTATCGAGTCCTGAACCGCCGTCAAGAACGTCGTTGCCCTCATTGCCGAACAGCACGTCGTCATCGTCGTTGCCAAATACTAAA
The DNA here is from genome assembly GCF_036705715.1 of Microcoleus sp. AT3-D2. NCBI lineage: Bacteria > Bacillati > Cyanobacteriota > Cyanophyceae > Oscillatoriales > Microcoleaceae > Microcoleus > Microcoleus sp. AT3-D2. The sequence goes on from NZ_JAUBVE010000062.1 coordinate 33,738, forward strand.
TCGTCGCCGCCGGCTCCTTGGAGGTTGTCGTTGCCTTGCAGCCCGGAAATCACGTCGGGCCCGGGACTGCCAACTAAGGAATCGTTGGTTTCGCTGCCACGGACTACGCCGCCGAGGACTGCGGGCGAGGTACCTGGGCCTCCGCCCACTGTGTCGTCTATGCCACCAAAGGTGTCGTCCCCGGAGGGAGGTGGTGTTGGTGTTGGAGTCGGAGTTGGTGTTGGTGTTGGCGTCTCTGGTGTTGGCGTCTCTGGTTCTGGCGTCTCTGGTGTTGGCGTCTCTGGTTCTGGTTCTGGTGTTGGTGTTGGAGGTGGTATAATTACTAATGGCACTGCACTTGGCATTATTTTGGCTCCTTTAAACGACGATCCCGATTTACTTTAAGAACTGATTAGTATCAGTTTGTTGCCACCAATCTGGCTTAAAATTGATTAATAACCCCATCATTTCTAACATACTAAATCAAAACTGCCACGGCTATATATATTTTTTAAGCCGAGCATCTTTTGATCTCAAAATATTAATGATTGCACGTTTTGATGCCTAGGTTGGGTATACTTTAATATCGCGCCATTTCGATAGAACGTAGAAGTCGGGCTTGGAGTCAGCCCGGTGTATTTATCCAGAATCAGAAAAAATAAAAATCTTCGCTGTCATAATTTTTTCTTTCCGAATGTCGAATGCTGAATACAGATGTGCCTCTTGCCTCCAGAAGCGAATGCGTTATGCTGACTGCTGACAAGAAACAGAGCTGTTAATTAGGGGCAGAAGCGGCCCGGTTTGTTCTTGTCCACTGACGGATAGTTCGCTGTGGCACAGGTAAAGCAGGGAACAGCGACTTAACAAATCTAGCAGAATTCGCCGCAGTCGCTGTTGGTCGGCCGCCGTTTCCTCTTCGGTTTCCCAGGGACGCCCCAGTTGCGATCGCAAAAATAAGGGAGCGCCAAACAATGTCGCCGCACCGCCGCTCAGCCACAGGGGCGAGCCGGCATCCAGCCAAAAGTGCCATTTGTGGGCGCGGCGGCTGCTGCGGTACTGGAAGATGTTGGCGAGGGTGACGGCTCTGGCTGCTGGGCCTTCTGGACGCACTGGAAATGGGTTGGCGGTGACGGTTCCTTGGCGCAACAACTGGATGAACCGGGCGATCGTTTCTGAGTCGTCGCCGTTTGTTGGTTCTACGCGCTGCATTCGCCCGTTGATTTCCCAGTAGTGGGTGGCGGTTTCCATTAACTCGCGCAGGGCTGCTAGCCGATCGTAGGGGAGGTATCTGTCGTTCATGAGAAATTTCTGGATGGCTCGATCGAGCAGGGCAATTGGACTCGGCAACAGCCGCTCCTGTTGTTGCGACCGCTGTTGTTCGATCCACTCCACAATGTGCTCGTAGGCCCTGGCTGCTCGGTGTCCCAGTCTGTCCCACCGGGGAAAAGCTGTAATTGGCAGCAGTTGAGGTCGATCGATATCTGGACAAAAACAGTGATCGGCGATTAAACCTGCTCTCACTTGGTCGATCGATTTTTGATTGTGAATTTGAGATGTTAGATTGAACGTCGAGTTGGAATCTTCTGTTTGCAATGAACTGTGTTTCTGGCTGCCCAACACTACCAGCATTTCGGCTGCGCCGTCTCGATCGACTAAACGGCCGAGTCCCGGATAAACTAAGGCTAACAAAGTGAGTAAAGCTCGAATCTCTGGGGTAGTCGAGAGGGGACGCTGATCGTTGAGAGATACGGCGGCGATACCATCTCGCGCGAGAATTTCCGTTAAACTGTAACGGGCGATCGCATCCATCCCGGGGGCAATTACGGCGATTTCCTGCGGTTCCACGGCTTGTGACTTCACCGCATCCACGATGATTTCGGCGGTTTCTCGCAGCAGTTGAGCGCGGGAAGTGGTTTGGAGCGATCGAACTGATCCGGGCAAACTCAAGCCTAAAGGATAAAAACCCTCAGAATTAACTGCTAAACTTAGCGCTAAATCCCCAATTTCTGGGGCTAAACCTGCTTTTGCGTCCAAAGTTTCCACGCTTTGACAGCGGTTTTCGAGTCTGGCCAGGTATTCAGTGTCGGCCCCCAAGCCCAAACGCACCCCTCCATCTGGATTGTAGGAGAAAGCCCCCGCTGCACCTTGGTCGAGCATTCGATCAAACAAATGGCGACTTATCGCCGGATAATCGTCAACATCGTCTGCAATCACAGCTTGATATCTAGAGGCCAAATGCTGCTGGTAAGTGCTATCCGGCAACAAATTGCGCCAGTAGAGTTCGCAAACAATCCCGTAAGTCAGGAGCCCCCGCGTCAAGCACCATTCCCGCCACCTTTCCAGCAACTCTCCCATGCTAGTCCACAGGTTGTTCGAGCCGCCGTCACCAGCAAATCCCTGTTCTAGAATGCTGGGAATCTCTTCTCTCGGCGTACCGCTGACAGCAGCAAGTTGTAATAAGTCTAGTGTTCGACGCACCATTCGGTTTGGACTTACCCCTGTTTTTTGCAAAATCCCTTCGTCTAATTCGCGACGCCAGAGTCTCGCAGCAAGTTCCAGTTCTGTTTCAGGTTGCAGCCGTAGGGGAAATTGAGCCCTCAAATTCAGCGACTGAACTAGCAGCGGCCAAAATAGCAATACCTCCTGCTCAAAAAAACCGAAGGGCGTTGTGGAGTGAAAGGTATATTTTCCTTCGGTAGCGACGGCGATGCGATCGGCCAATTCTAGCCGGTTGTCTCCGTTAGCTGCTAAGACTAAAATTGCTGGGGCAGTTTGTCCAGCCCGCCGCCGCCCGGAACTCGATCGCCCTGAAACTTTTGTGGGCAAGGGCTTGACAGTTTTGCTCCAAATGCAGAACTGCTCGACTAAACGAGTTGTTTTGCCACTGCGGGCAGATCCGACAATCCAAATTGAATCCTCCGTGACCGTTCTCAATTTATGTAAATTTGTTACCATACCGTGAATACTTTAATCACTAATGTCTACAGCCAACTAACCAGCTTTAGCTATGAATACTTCTCCGTGGAACAGGATTGTAAAATATCTCTACAGCCTTCACCAATGGTATCGAGAAACGCCTGAGAGGGCTCTAGAACAGGCCTACGATGCTGCGTTAGCAATTAAGGCGATCGAAGACGAGCATTTTGGCGGTCAAGCAATCTCCGATCGATCGGGAGATTACGGACAAAGCACCCTGTCTTACTTTAAATCCGAACTGCAAAAATACCTCAAGGTCATCCAAACCCGAATGGTTGAGTTTAATGCTAGCCGTTCTTTTTTGGAACTGCCGGAGCGAGTGGGGGCTAAACCTAAAACTGGGTACAGCGCTGATCATCACCACCACGGATTACATCTCAACAATAAAGATAGAGCCTCCCTTATATTTGAGAAGCTAGAGTTTATTGATGGAGTCATCGACAAGTATATTAATAATAGTAGATCGACGGCAATTGTTCCGGTTGTCAGTTCAGTAAATGTGCAGGCAAAATCTACAACAAATAGCAGCTCTCCACCTGACAAAAATAAAGGTTCAGCTAATTCTGTTAAAATTCACGATGGTGAAGTGGACACTAACTATGAAGAAGTAAATTTATTACCGCGATCGCTTTTGGGGACTTTGAATCGAATCACTAAAGATTTAGACCCTGGAGCTGAAAAAGAAGTAGTCAAGAATTTTCGCAATTCCAAAGTAAAAACAATTATTTCTCTCAGATTTATTTTGCTTTTGATTTTAGTTCCGCTGTTGACGAATCAAATTTCCAAAAACTTTTTAGTCGGCCCGATAGTTGACCATTTTAGAGGTCAAGAAAATGCTCCCATTTTCATAAATGTTAACCTGGAAGAAGAAGCATTTCAAGAACTGGAGAGATTTGAGCAGCACCTCAATTTTCAAAGGTTAATAGGCACTGCTCCCTCGCTTTCTTTAGAGGAAACGGAAAAGATGATTGCCGCGAAAGCAGTTGAACTAGCGGAGGAATACCGCTCTGAAAGTGGTGGAGCTATTAAAAATATTTTTGCCGATTTGATGTCCTGCATTGCCTTTGCCGCGATTATCGTCACTAACAAGAAAGAGATTGAGATTTTAAAGTCTTTCATGGACGATGTGATTTACGGCCTCAGCGACAGTGCGAAAGCTTTCGTAATTATTTTGTTTACAGATGTGTTTGTGGGATTCCACTCGCCTCATGGTTGGGAAGTAGTTCTCGAAGGTGTATCGAGGCATTTGGGACTGCCAGAAAATAGGCAGTTCATATTTTTGTTCATTGCGACGTTTCCAGTTATCTTGGATACGGTATTTAAGTATTGGATATTCCGGTATTTAAACCGGAGTTCGCCTTCGGCTGTTGCTACCTACAAGAATATGAACGAGTAATCAGAGGCGAAGGCAGTTCGGCAAGGGATTTTGTAACGGATGTAACGGATGTTAGGAAGAAGGAAGAAGAAGGAAGTTCGGCAACGGATTCGCTCCACGGATGTAGCGGATGTAACGGATGTCATGAAGAAGGAAGTTCGGCAACGGATTATGTAACGGATGTAACGGATGTAACGGATGTCATGAAGAAGGAAGGAGGAAGGAAGGAAGGAGGAAGAAGAAAGGAAGAAGGAAGGAGAAAGGAGAAAGGAAAAAGAAAAAGAAAAAAAAGATGTAATACTAGCAAGGGTTTCAGGCATTAAGAACCTCCTCAGTAAGGCATTCACTGCACACATAGTTGCTTACCCATAGCGCATAAAACCATTTATTGTTTGCGTCAGGAGTGGTTGAATTAAGTCGATATACTTAAGCTGTTGGGCATCTAAATTTTATTTTTGGGCGGGTTCTCGCGCGCACCCCACAAGAATTTTATCAAACTTGGCAGTCATCAAGGCTCGGCTCAGTAAGCGTAAAATTTAGATGCGCCTTGGCCGATCGAAAAAAAATACGATCGCCCGCAGAATTTCTCGAAAGAAATCAAAAGGGCGATCGCATTCCCAGAACCAATTACCAATGACCTAATTCCAACGCTTCTTGCGTTGTCGCTGGCTTGCCACCGCCTCCACCAGCCCCAGGCCTAGAAAATTACTCAGCAGCGACGCATTCCCGTAACTTAGGAAAGGCAGGGGAATGCCCGTAACCGGCGCCAAGCCAATGTTCATCCCAATATTTACGAACACCTGAAAAATCAACATTGAGAGTACGCCGATCGCCAGCAAAGAACCAAAATTATCGTTAGCAGTTTGAGCGATCGTCACCAACCGGAAACAAATTATCCAGAACACCAATAGCACGCAAATGCAGCCAATAAACCCCAATTCTTCGCCAATAGCTGAAAAGATAAAGTCCGTATGCTGTTCGGGAATAAAGTTAAGCTGAGTTTGCGTTCCATGAAACAAACCCCTACCTTTCAGTTCCCCGGCCCCAATAGCAATCCGAGATTGAATCAAGTGATATCCGCTGCCTAAAGGGTCTTTCTCGGGGTTTAAAAACCCTGTCAGGCGCATTTTTTGATAATCCTTGAGGACATTCCAAAAAACTTGTCCGAGGTGTCCCGAAACAACGTTCACCAACACAGCACCGAAAGTCCCCAACCAGGGCCAAGGCAGGGTTCGCCAAGCGATAATACCCGCAATAACTATCCAGGCTATCCAAATCGGTGTAGACAGGTTATTGAAGAGAACTGAGATTAGAGGAGAAAATAGCAATATTAGCCAGCCGGGATTGACGTTACCCCAGTAAAACATCCCCATTGTGATCGCGCCGAAGACTAAGGAAGTACCTAAATTTGGTTCGGCAAAGATCAATCCCCAGGGTACAGCCATAATCGCCAGCATCCTCAACATATTACCCACCGTGGGGACAGTCTTGTCGTGCAGGAGAGCTGCTAAAGTGACAATCATGCCTACTTTGGCAAATTCTGATGGTTGCAGGTAAAAGCCGCCGATGTTGATCCACCGCTGGGCACCGAGCCCTGTAGTACCGATAAAGCGCACTGCAATCAGGGACAAATTGATTAATATATAAATCGGCCATTTCCACTCAATCAGTGTTTGGTAACGGCAGCGGGAAATGATGATGGCGAGGAACAAACCGACTGCCCCTGTTACCCAGTGCCGCCACCAGTCGATCAGCCCCTGGTTGATTTCGACGCTGCGGATCATGACTCCCCCGAAGATGGTGAGGGCGATGCAAGCGGCGAACAGCCAAGGGTCTGCTTCTTCCCAGGGTTTGAAGATTGATTTCCAGCGGTTTCTGACTTGTATTCTCTGCAACATGAGGATTTTAGATTTTAGATTTTAGATTTTAGATTATCGAGCGGATTTTCGGAACTTGTGGATATATTTCGGATTCACAGCCTGCACCTTACTGTAGAAGCGTCGGTGTGAGTACCTCACATTCTTCGGGGAGTTGTAGGGAGGTTCCGGGCCGTCAGCAACGGGCCGCATCGTGCGCGGACACACTAATCTGTAGGGTGCGCCAGGCCGCGCACCTTACGCGGATTTAGCCCGATCGCGGCGATCCGCAAGTCCGAAAATAGTCAGGCCGGTTCGTAAAGATACTCGAAGCCGTTCCCATCTGGATCTCTGCCGTAAAAAGATGCAGTACCGTCGCGGTGTTCGTGGATTTGGGTGACGGAAACACCATCGGCTTTGAGTTGTTGGTAAGCCGATTCCATTTCGGCGCGATCGTCAAATACAAACCCAAAATGCGGCCCTGCTTGGTCGTAACTCGGACTCAACAGCGCCAATCCGTCCTCTCCTGCTTTCAAATAAGCCCAGTCTGCATCTTTCCAGACTAACTCCATACCCAAGTTGCGGTAGAATTCAGCAGACTTCTCTATGTCTTGCACGCAGACGGCTACGTGTCCCAATCGTTTTAGTTTCATATCTACAAAGTTTATGGTTGTTCTTTCATTTATTGTATCTATTTTCTGATTTTTTGCTCGATTAATTAGGTATTTTTTCGGTTTTTTTTGTCGCAGCTAACTGTACTTTTTCTACTTGTTTGCTAGCGTCCATTTCGCTGAACTGTTGAATGGCGCGCTCAAAATTTTCTTGAGTTTTCTCGATGTTACCAAGTTTTTGTTCTGTTAGTGCTAGTTGATAGCAAGCTTCGGCTCGGTCTAATTTAGCGCTGACTCGATCGAGTATTTCTATTGCCTCTTCATGGTGCTGTAGGGCTTGGTCAAATTCTCCCCGTTCTCGGTACAGCGCTGCTATACCGCTGAGAGATTTGGCTTTGATGGTGCTGTACTGGTTTTGGTCGGCTTGGGCGATCGCTTGGCGGTACAAGCTCAAAGCTTTCTCTGTCTCTCCCAGGTTTTGATAGGTGGCGGCGAGAAAAACTAACTTGTATCCCGTACCCACCAACTGACTGTTTTCCCGATCGGCATAAAGTTTTTCGGCGAGTTCTTCCGCCTCTTTTTTGGCTCCGATACAGGAGTTGAGGAAAGCTAACCCGACATTGATCGAATAGCTATTACTCCCAATTTCGTCTCGCGAATTTTTCAGCTTGACAAATATCTCCATAGCTGATTCCAATTCCCGCATTTCTATTTGACAAAAACCTATATTAATTGCAGCGTTAACTTTCCAAAATTCCAGATTAGCTTGTTTGCCATTTTCAGATTCGCTGCTTTTCGCTATAATTTGCAAAGATTTAGTAGCTTTTATTTCTGACATTTGATGGCATTCTATGGCTTGATTGATTTCGCCTAATATCCGATAACAAATGCCTAAAAGACTGTATAAACCGCTCAAATAATAATCAGAAGTCACATTGTTGACGATGCGAGTAGTTGCTGAAATTATTGGCTGCAAGAAACCTAATTTGTAGAGCGCTCTACCGAGCTTGTAATCTTGGGCAAACTGGATATTGATTTTTTTGAGGATGACGCTCGCGGCCTGCTCGAAACAGCTAATTGCCACATAATGATAGTAAGCTTCAAAAGCTTTCAGCGCATCTTCTACAGTCTCAATATTGTCAACACTCTCTGTCCAGAACTCGGCTGCTTTGCGGTTTGCAGTTTCCCAGTCTCCGGGCGAGAGTCGATCGACTGCTTCTTCCCGAATTGCTGGATGCAGCCAGTATTCGCCCTTCTGAGACTCGACTAGCGATCGGTGCAAGAGCGATTTAATGATTTGTCGGCGTCCGGCTTCGGGCACGTCCCACAGCAAACACAAAACTCCGTCAGTAGGGACTGTCGGCACATCTTGATAGCGGTAACAGCCCAAGCGACAGAGGAGTTGATAGGCTTCTGGATCGAGTTCTTGGAGGCGGTTGAGTTGACTGGTAACTAAATTTTTTAAGTCAGTTTCAAGGAGCGGATCTTCACTGTTTTCCAGCCAGTAAGCCGCCATATCTCCGTCAAAATCTTCTCGGATCGTGCCGCAAATAATGCCCATTGCTTTAGCATTGCCGCCGTAAACTTTGTGCATTTCCTTGAGGGCGACATCATCTATATTGATGTTGCGGCAGCTAAAAAATTGCTGCCAAACTTCCACATCTAATCCCGGAAGCAAGTAGTGTTCGACGGTGACATCAGAATCGCAAAGTCGATCGCGACTGGTAATCAGCGTTACCGACTGCACCGCTGCGTCAGCCAAAACTCGCAACAGTTCCACGTAAAGCCGGTGGGGTTCAATAAACTTACCTTGTCCGTCGAGTGCGGCTTCCAAATTGTCAATCAATACGCCGACTTTGTGAGTCTGAAGCTGTCGCTTCAGCCGCCCCAGGGTGACGCCAAAGTCTGGCCCTGGTTCTTCCTGAAAGTCTTGCTTGAGCCATTCTTCGATCACGCTTTCCAAGGCTGTGATGTTTTCTGTCTCTTTTGCCATCAACAGTTCAATGGTTCGATCGAACCCTTGAGATTTGAGATACTGTCTGGCCAAAGTTGTTTTGCCGATACCGCCGGCACTTTGGATGACAATCACTTTAGCACCTTGGGCGACAAGAGTATTGAGATCTTCGATCGCCCCGAACCGGCCCAAAAAGTTCGGGTTTTCGATTTCCAAATCCGCATCAAGTCCGAGAGATACTTGGGCCGGAACAGTTTGTCCCGACTGCGGTTCTAGTTTCGAGTAGCTGCGCCAATACCGTTCTAAAACCGCTTGAAGGTTGTCTCTTTTGACTTTTTCGCCTTCTCCAAACAGCGCTGAAAGCCGCTTCCACAAATTAGAGGCAGCATCCTTAACAGTCCCTACTCCATATCCTTCACTATCTGCAACCTGTTGGTACGTCCTGCCTTGCACTCCCATCCATGCTTCGCGAAAGATAGCGCTGTCAAGGTTGTCGAGAGTTTTCAGGTTTCGAGCCACAAGTAACGAGTTGGTAAAATCCAGTGCACGATCGGCTTCCATTTAGTCACCAGGTTTAGCGTTACCCATCTGAGACAACTTTAACAGACTTTTTCCGACTCGCTTACACGCTCAAACATTTGACTTGTATAGACTTTTACCGACTGACACGGCCGAGGTTGGCCGGGGATACTGTTGAGTGTGGAGGGGAAGTTGACAGACAAGCTTCTAACTTACACACCGATCGAGTCGAGTTTATATTCAGGAGCAAGCAGCGATGTCTATTAACGATGTTGAAACAGCGATCGTAGATGAACAAATTCGCCCTCAAGAATGCGGCCGCGTTCGTTTTCAAAACAGTTGGTGGCCGGCGAAGTGCGATCCTCTTCGAGGGCTTCGCTAACGAGACATGACTTTTGAACCCGGTGAGGTGGTTCGAGTCGTGGGAATTGAAAATATTACTTTGATCGTTGCAGCGTCGTTTGCGATCAATTCTGAAAGTTAAGGCCAACCTAGAAGCAGGAGAAAGTAATCATGACTGTCAGCCATTTAGAAAGAGCGATCGTTGAAGAAGAAATTAAACCAAATCAGTCCGGCAGTGTGCGATTTCAAAGCAGTTGGTGGCCTGCCAAGTGCGTTCGAGAAATAACTTTGCAACCCGGTGAAGTTGTTCGCGTCGTGAGACTTGACAACATTACTCTGATAGTTGAAGCGTAGTTGGGAAACAATCTGTAGGCGGGGAGTTATCGGAGGGTAGAAAAAATAAATTTGCGATCGCGTTTCTATTTCGATACATTTCTCTTCAAGCGCGCGATCGCAGGGAGCATCCCGGTTTTGCGCTTTTGAGCATCAAAGAGATATTGATCCGTTAAGGTAGGCGCACCGAAGCTTAAGCATTTGATTAACATTTTTCATCAACCACTGCGCTCCTGAAATTTTTAACCTTCTATCAATTTGTTTTACTGCCGACTCTACAGCTCCGGAACCGATGGAGCAAACCTTTTGTGTTGACAATTGCTCGTAGTTAACAATCCGTCGGCGATGCTTCTCCAAATAAGCACAAAAGTTCTGGGCTTGTTTTTGACGGCAAGGCTTAAATAAATTGATGGTTTCCTCGACTCGTCCTTGCCACAGAAACTCCTTACCCTGCGCCAGACGCTTCAACGACCCACCGACCTTACATAGATTTTCAACTAAGTGATAAGCTGCTACGCAGCTAAACCGGATAAAATAGCATTGCCTTTATTTTTGATTTTTCGCTCCCATTTGATAACTATTTCTCCTTCATTTAATAATCTATGTAGGGTAGCTATGGTAGTAATAAATATGTAGTGAAATTTAATTACAGTAATTGAATAAGCTGATACGCATTTAAATTGGGATTTTTGAAGCCTAGACTCCTTGCACCCTGGCTTTTAGACAAAAAATTTAAATGCTGAACAGCTTACATAGAATAATTTTATAAATAACACAATCAAAATTTGTGGTTTTAATATTTGTTTACGCGCTCGAATGTAGATTTAGTTACACTGATGCTATCATAAGTAACTATTGCTGGAATCCTTGCTCTCTGCCAACATTAGTTTAGTCATGTAATATGCTATTTTTA
>NZ_JAUBVE010000063.1:0-44465 GCF_036705715.1 Microcoleus sp. AT3-D2
GCCAGCGTTCATCCTGAGCCAGGATCAAACTCTCCGTGTTGGATTGTTTTTTTTGGCTTTAGTCAAGTTCTTTCCACGCTAGCCCTGAAGGCTGGTTTTTTTCCCTTGACTTTTTTCTCGTTGTTTGCGATATTGAGTTCAGCTCTCGCTTTTACTCTCTATCTTGATTTTTTTGACGAGGTTAATAGTGCTTTAAGCTTTCAAACTATTCTTTTTTCTAGGTTCAGTTTTTTGCCTTTAGTTCGTGGTTCAGTGAACCGCTTCTCTTCTGGCGCTTTATTAATGTATCAACTCTCCCCAGAGTTGTCAAGCTTTTTGGGGAAATATTTTTGAGGTTTTTTGAAAGCTATACACTGTAAGGGTTTCGAGACTTATGACCGGCTCCGACCTCCGCTGGCTGACTCCTCTTTTAACTATGGGGTCTTTTTTTTGACGAAAAGACGGCTTTGGGGCAGACTATTTCCCGCGCATGGGTATAAGGACTCACTGGTTCAATAGGATGATGGGGCTTACTTAGAGTAGAGGTAAGGCAAAGTTAGAGTGTAAGGTGTGAAGCTGCATCATGGGGTTAGGATGACAGAAGCAGGCTGGTGCATGAGTCATATATATGTAAGTGGTGTCTGCATTTCTGGGACTTTACTGAGGGAGGTTTGGGTCTCAGATTGAGCCGATCGCCCTTAACAATTCCTCTGATTCAAAATCCAGAAGTTGACACGACACCGTACTCTAACCCAGATCAAACTCCGAAAAATCGATCGCCCGCAAATACACTATCCTGAATTACGCCCCGAAACTCCTTTAGTTACGCCAGCTATCAGCCCTTGATGATCGAGCGCGAGTTGGTCTCTTCAACATCTACATCTAAAAAGTGCAACTGACTCTCTTCCTCAGTATTGACAGCAATCACCAAACCTCTATCCCCCCAAGGAGCGATCGCCCGGGGTGAGGCAGGACTGCTAAAATTCCCTACTTGAATCCCTTGACTGTTTAACACTTCTATCTGCCCCCCAAAATCGGCCAATACCCATCCCCAATTAGCCACACAAGCAGACACGGGCAAACTTTCAAGGGGAATTCGCGCTACCTTGAGCGGCCACAATTTCATCAACAGCACCGCCGCTTTACCACCTTGGGGAATTCCCAGCAAAGTATAAGGCTCAGGTGTCAATAGGATCTGTCCGACGCTGGCAGACAACCGCACAGAACCCACCGGCGTGCCGCGGCGAGTGTAAACTCTAAAAATAGTTTGGGGATTTTTTGGTTCGTTGTCCGGCCAAATTGCTAAGACGTGTCGCCGATCCAAAAAAATTAATTCTGGTAAATAGTGTTCTGGTAAAGGCACAGTAGCGATCAGCTTCAGGGCTTTTTCCCGATCGCCCGCAGTGCTGTTTCCCGCTAAAGAATAAAAACGCAGTTCGCCAGGCACCGCTACTGTCAACCAGTTACCGTGAGAGTCAATAGCAGCTTTTAAAGCATCTGGGCCTTGCCTAAAACCCATATCCAGCAGGCACTGAGGTTCCCAAGAGCGATCGTTGAGCCAGTAAAGTTTTTGCGGAGTGAGAACGCAGCAGCCGTGGGAAACAGGTAAAATGCCCCGCACGATTTCCGGCATTAATGAAATAGAAGTAGATATTTCTCCTGTAACTAGCTGTTTTCCCGGCTGAGACCAAACCTTTACCTCTGTACCTACAGCAGCATAGAGATATGTTTCAGTGGCAATTAAAGCGGTCAACGGTGCTGGAAGTATCAGTGGCTTGGGGTGCGAAAGCGCATAGCGGACAGTCCCAAGTAAATTAATCGCCGACAGTGATGCTTTTTCCTCTTCAACTTCTAGCAAAGACTCAGTTTCCGACTTCAGACTTTTATCACCACTTGTGGGATTTTCCCAAGGAATAATGCAGTCGCCCAATTGCCTAACAGCGGGGTCATACATGATCAGTCGCAGAGCTTGGGCCATTTGGGAAGCACTGGCAAAACGGCGGGCTGGCAGCTTTTCTAAAGATTTTTTAACTATTGCTTGCAAAGGTTCGGGGATGGCGTCGGGAAATTGCAAGCGTTGATTCAGGTGCGCCCACCTCAAGTCTCCGGGGGTTCCCCCGAAAGGGCGGTAGCCCATTAGCAATTCAAACAGCAGAATGCCTACTGCATATATATCTGACATCGGGGAAAAAAGACCGTAAAACCGCTCAGGGGCCATGTAAGCGGGGGAACCTACGGTAGCGTCGGGAGAAAGTTCTTGGTGGAGGCGAGTGGTACCAATTTCTGGCAGCCGACGCGCGATGCCAAAGTCAGACAGTCGGGGCGACCAACCTTTTGCCCCTAAAGTGAGGAGGATATTTTCGGGTTTGATGTCGCAGTGAACTACGCCTCGCCGGTGGGCGTAGTCTAAGCCTGCTAAAACTTCCATGACTAGCTGCAAACCTTCAAGCAGACGCAAGGGGCGCTCTTGTTTGAGCAGGTTGCGGAGGGTTCCTCCCTCGCAGTAGTCCATAACCAAGTACCTCCCTGTAGCTGTGTGTTCTAGAGCTCGGCAGGTAACAATGTTCGGGTGCTGCAAGGTGATCAGAAACCACAGCTCTCGCAAGAATTCGCTAGTTGGGGCTTTTTGATGACTAAGTTCTTTGAGAGCAACCAGTTGGCTGGTGAGGCGGGAGTCCTGGGCGGGAGCTTCTCGAACGCTGGCACAAAAGACTCGACCAAATTGTCCTTGTCCGACTAGCCCTAAAATACGGTACTTAGAATGTTGCATCGGTCTAATTATAGAAAAAGCTTGAGCTAGTATTAAAATATGTAAATAATTCTGACAAAAATTCAAATTTTTGAATCCCTCGCCAGGTACAGCCTATGTTATCTCAGGTTCATTCTCAGCCTCTTTGAGAGCGATCGCACAGTCGCACCTACTAAAATCCTGGAGCTTCGGAATCACTATCAATCTTGCCGGATGCCGCTACCTGATCGGAAACTACCTGTGGCTGCTATTTTAGTCGATCGCGACTATTGCTGTTTTTTCAATGCCATCCAGAAAGTATCTAAGGTTTTAGCTTTTCAAGGCGAAGCTGGGGAATCGGGGCGAGGGAACAGCGATATGACCAAAACAGAAGTGCGGTTATGTCATAGGGGTTAGAGAGCCAGAAGCCGATGCTGTCGTCAAGGCATCTTAACCTTTTTGAGTATTAGCCAAATTTTTTTGCGCTTTGAATAAGTTGATCGTAACTTGCTAAATACTGAAGTTGACAGGAGCAAACATCAATATGGTTAAAATTATTAAACTAGATCCAATTGCGGAGGAAATAGCAGTCGAAACCCGATCAAATATTTTGTCTGCCTTACTTTCCAAAGACTTAGACGTTCTCAAGGAATGCGGGGGGCGGGGAATGTGCGCTACCTGCCATGTTTACATTAAAGAAGGCATGGAAGGCTTGTCGGACATGAACCGCCGCGAGAGAAGGACGTTGGAAGTCATTACTACGGCTAAAGCCAATTCGCGACTTGCTTGTCAGGCTCAAATTATGGGCGAGGGTGTGGTTGTACAGTTGCCTGCGGGGATGTACATTAATGCTATTGAAAATGTCGAAGCTCTGATCGGCCGCCGGGCCCAGCAAGATTTATTACACCCAATTACGGGTCAAGTAGTTGTAGAATCAGGAAAGTTAATTACTCGTTCTATCGTGACACAGCTTAATGAAACCCGCTTTCAAGTAGGACAGTATTTAGTTCGCACTAAAGAAGCTTAAAACTGATATGTTTGTATTTTAGTAGTAGAGAAAAATCTATGTTGAGCCAACTTGCGCGTTTGAGCATGGAAGCAGACGGACGCTACGCCAGTGCAGAAGAACTCCAATTTTTGAAAGACTACTTTCAGTCTTTGAATCACCGGATGAGTGCTTATAAAAAAATTCAAGCCTCTGAAACAGAAATTATGCGGCAAGTGGAAGCACAAATGCTCTCTCTAGACCCTGGTTTATTTCGGCGGGGGGCTAACGATATGACTGAAAAGTGCCGTGGAGATATTGTGCGGGTGTTGAGGCATTCGGCGGCAGCACTGTTGATTAATGATACGGAACGATTGCGCGATCGGCTACTACTTTGGTTGCAAACTATTTTAGGGGCTGTTCAAGTTAGAAATAGTGCGACCGTGACTTACGATGTGATGAAAAAGGTTCTCAAACAATATCTCACAGTGGAAGAAAGAAACCTATTTTTTCCGATTCTGGACATCAACCGCACTTTACTCGGCAAATAATCAAGGGAGTTGACGAGTTAACGCCGATAAACTGTGCCGTTAGGAAGAGTGGCTCCAATCAACTTCGCTCCCGTCAAATCCGCCTCAGTGAGAATGGCTCCCCGGAGGTTGGCTCCTGTCAAGTCAGCTTTCTGCAAGTTGGCTTTACTCAGGTTAGCTTTGGTCAAGTTAATTTCATGCAGGCAAGAATTAGAAAGGTCGGCATTGAGCAGGTAGGCTAGACTCAAGTTGGCTTTGCTGAGGTTTGCCCCGCTCAAATTAGCTTCCATCAGATAAGCACCGCTCAAGTTGGCTTCGTTCAACAATGCCTCTGCCATATTAATTCCAGTTAAAAGTTTGCGGCTCAAGTCTACACCGCCCAGATCGGCTCCGCTGAGGTTAATACCGCTTAAGTGGCTGCCATTCAAAGTAATGTTTCTCAGATAGGTTTTGCTGAGGTCTGCTTTGCACAAATTGGCTCTATCCAAGCAAGCTTCGCTAAGGTCTGATCCGATCAAGCACGCGCCGTTTAAATAGGCTTGAGTGAGGTTAGCTCGCCTGAGATTAGCTTTCAACAGGTTGGCTTTACTGAGGTTAGCACGAGTTAAGTTGGCTCCGGCTAGGTTGGCTTTGGATAATTCGGCTCCGGTGAGCTGTGCTTCGGTCAAGTCTGCCTCTTTCAGACTCGCTAGACTTAAGTAAGCATCTTTGAAGTTTGCTCCGTTGAGATTGGCTTTAATCAGATAGGCTTTACTGAGATTGGCCTCAGTGAGAACGGCTTTGGTGAGGTTAGCCGCGCTCATATCTGCACCTATGAGATTAGCATTGGGAAGAATTGCTCCGGTCAGGTTTGCCCAATTCAGATGAGATCCGGCTAGGTTGGCGCCGGTAAGATTGGCTTCGATGAGATTGGCTCCACTCAGACTTGCTGCCATGAGGTTGGCGCCGGTGAGATTGGCTCCGCTGAGGTCAGCTTTGCTGAGATTGGCTCGGCTCAGATGGGCTTTGGTGAGGTCTGCCCCGCTGAGGTTAGCACCGATTAAGTAGGGTCGTTGCTGGTGTTGGTTGAGGTTTGCCAAAATTAGAGTTGGGGCATCGCTGGAACGGTATAAATCGATCGGACTCAACACAATGCCGCGCAGATTTGCCAGTCTAAAATCTCTTTCGCCGGCTGCATATCGAGTTAGAAGTTCATTGGCGTCCATTAAGTTCTAGCAAAATGTTTGAGGTTTTGATTGCTTTTAAATTTTATGAATTTCTAAAGTAAGTTATGAATTTTCTAGCTGCTAGTTATAATCAGGTATTATTTAGATTGCTAAAACCTGATTTTTTGACTTAGGAGCTCTTTTATAATTTAACTCACAGTTTTGATGATACGGTGGATAATATGGGTGCAACACAATCAATTTGACAGCTATTAACAAACTAATAGCTGTCAAAAAAGTCAGTTTTTTGGGAAAAGTTGACTGAGAATAGCTTCATGGTCTTTTCCTTCTTCGACCATAGAATCGGCAGGTTGGAGGCGATCGCGCAACCCTAAAATAAAGCGGTTGCAGTCCGAACCCAATGATTCGCAGGATGTTTGCAGGCAGTGAAGTTCTCGACCCGTAAGCTGACTAAAGAACGCACTTAAAATACCTGCTTCTAAAAAACAGGCTGGTCGCTTAGACTTGGGAGCTGTTTTAGCAAAAAGAGAGTTAGCAATTTTTACTATTAAAAATCCATGTTCGGAATAGGTAGGATCAAGCTCAAATGTTCCCCATCCATGAGTTTTCCAACACTGCTGTAAGGACTGAATAAATTCTACCATTTCCATTTCAGAAACTGGCTGACCGTAGTATTCGCTGACTTCTTCACAAAAACGCACGTAGAAGTTTTTACCCCACCAGCGACCGCAGTTGAAAAGCACGAGGCGGGAGGCTTGACCTGTTTCTTGTTCTAAGCCGATATAAATGGCTTGAATTAGTGTTTCTGGGAGTGCTAAGAGTCGATCACCCCGGCGATTTTCGAGGAGACCGAGTTCGAGGTCGCCTCGGACGTAGGCATCGCTAGCAAAGTAGTTTCCAGGGAGTCGGGGCTGTTTGAGTAAGTCGGCAATATTAATCATCGGAAATTGGGAATTGCGAATCGGGAATTGGAAATAGGAAGTTGGAAATTAGGAAGAAAGCAGATTATTTATTACCTTGGTCAATAATAATTGAATGTGCTTGGTCGAAAAATGGTTGCAATATAGCCCGGGCTTGCTCGGAAAGCAATTCTTTTAAACGAGTTTGCAGCAGATTGCAAACAGTGGCTTCGATTTTTTGAGTTTGGTGGGCTGCGACTATGCCGGAAAGCCAGTCTACAAGGCGCTGTTCGAGAAAATTTTTATCGTTCAGCAGCATAGCCATAGCGCAGTACCGCAAGACTAACACCCAGTGTTTAAGCGATCGTTCTAAGGTTTCTTGTTTTTCGTCGGGGAACGTTTCTTGTACCTTGTTGGCTACTGGTTGGAAGATGCTTGCTTCCTTCTCTCGCAAAAATTCGTAAATTTTTAAGCGCTGGACAAGGGTTACAGCTTGACGCTTAAAAGCTATGAGTTCTTCGCCTTTTAAAAAGCGGTTTTCTGCCTGATCCAGCAGCGCCTCAATCTCAGGGTGCATGATTTTAATTAAGTGGTAATCGGTAATTGATAAAAGGAAGGAATTTCGGCAAAGAGCAATGCACGGGATTTAACGGATTTAACTAATGGATTTTGAGGGAGGAGGAAAGAGGGGTGAAAGAAGATGAATGAGGAATTCCCCTATTTTTATTTTCCATTCCCTACACAGATTAAAATAGGTCAAATAGGTCATCAATGGTGACTTCTGCTTGTTCAGAAATAGAAATTACTGGCAAGGGTGGGGGTAGGGGTAGGGCACCTACTTCCGGAATTCCTTCCCAAGAAATAGCTTGAAAAAAGTCTGCTACTGGCTGGGTTAAACTCAGAAGTTGACCGGGGGTCGAGCCAGTTGGGGTTGCTAAAGATTTTCCCAGCCAATTATAGTGACCAAAGAATTCTTGGACGGATTGGCCCAACCATGAAGTTTGACTTTTCATCTTTCTTCCTGCCTGGAGAAATCCACCATCGCACTTTCGATCGCGAAATTGGTGGGAGGAAAGGCAGGGCAGGGGATGTGCCTTTCCAGGTTGTTTACCGCAATATTTCACCGTGTTGCAGTCGATTTTGAATATCGCGGGCGTTGGCACCTTCGTTGAGCCAGAATGCTGCTGCATCAATTTTATCTGGGTTGCCGAGCAGGAACTTGCAATAGGTTTCTCCCATTGAGTAACATTGGAGTTCTATGCAGCTCAGAGGCTTTTTGACTAAAGAGCCGAAGAAACCGGCGAACAAACCTGCGTATAGGTGACAAACCGGTTTGCCTACGTCGCCCAAAGTGCGAGCAACTGCTGAGTCAAATAGGTTGATGAAGATGCAGCCGTGTTTGCGATCGCTCATGTCCACTTCCCAGCGACCCCAACCTTGAGCTGTGAAAGGCCACCACCAAGTTTCTAGCAGAAACATGAGATTTGACTGGCGAATGTTCTGGCTGTATTCGGCACTAAACCATTTTTGAAAAAATTCGGAATCTTGGAGTCCCCACTGGCAACCAATAGTATACATGATGACAGATGACGCAGGGCCGACTTCTTCTTCGAGTCCCTCCACCAAACCGATAATGAAGTCTTCGCTGGTAAAAATGTTGCGCGATTGATTCCAGTCGTCAATTGTACCCATCTGGCGATCAAAGGCAAAAAAATCCTGAAACCTATAGTGGCTGTGAGTTTTAGGATGCTTTCGCTTCAGTGGCGATTCGCTGTGGGGGGAGATTTCTTTTTTGGCGGTAGAGACCATTGGCGGGTTATTCCTTTTTGGTTTAGTTTGGTGAAAATTAGACTCAAATAGACGGGCCTGTGTATCCAATTTAACTTTATTTTTCTAAAGGCAGGCACAGGGTATAATTTTTTACTAAAATATAAAAATTAAAAATTCTAAGATGCTAAATTTGGGGGCTTGTTGGGAGTTCTGCCTGCGGACAACTGCTCTCTGAATGCTAGCGAAAGTGGGTATAACCTTAAACGGCTATGTGTTATCGTTTTGTGCAAGCTGTCCACTATATATATAGGGCATATGGGGATGAAAAATCACGCTTGTATTGCAATAGGCATCAATCAATATCAGTTACTCCAGCCTTTGAGTTATGCCCAAGAGGATGCAGAGGCCCTGTACGGTTTTTTGACTGAGGAGGCGGGTTTTGCGCCGGATGGATGTCTGCTGATGACCGATAGCTCGCCGTCGCTGTGGGGTCAATCTACATATCCAAATCGGGAAAATATTCTGAGATTGACCCAAAGCCTATGCGCGGAACATGTGCAACAGGGAGATTTACTCTGGTGTTTTTTTAGCGGCTACGGTGTCAGTTATGAAGGTAAGGATTATTTGATGCCGGTTGACGGTAATCCGGCTGACATTCAGGGTACGGGGATTCCGGTAGAGTTGCTGTTGAATACTCTGAAAAACGCTCCTACGGAAACGGTGTTGGTGCTGGTTGATATGAATCGCAGCCAGATTGTGAAAGCGGGGGAAACGATCGGCTCTCAAACGGTCGAGCTGGCGCGGGAACTGGAAATCCCGACGGTGCTTTCTTGCCGCCCGAATCAAGTTTCCCGCGAAACTTCGGCTTTGCGTCAAGGGTTTTTTACGACGGCGCTTTTGGAGGGGCTGCGATCGGGACAGTGCATGACCATTAAGGGTTTAGACCGTTTTTTGAGCGATCGACTGCCGGAGCTGTGTGACCACCATTTGCGTCCGAAACAAGAACCTTTGATGGTGGTGAATCCTCCAGGAAAGGCTAATTTGGTGATTTTGCCGGATGCTTCAGGGGTACCAACTGCTGCGTTGGCAGGACGCAACGGCAATATGGCGGTTGGTACGGCTGATGGGTTCGATCGCCCGCAAATGGCGACGGCTACGGCTCGAATGGATCTGCCTCCGGCAGTTCGCAACGCTCAGGATTCGTCGGTTGAGATGCCGCCTGTGTCGCAGCCGAAGGCCGTGGTCCCTGCTGATGGGGGAGGCGATCGACCGAACTTGCAAAAGCCGGAGGATGAGCATAACGGGGGGTCGGATAAGTCATTTTTGCAGCAGCTAGTTTTATGGAGTTCAGCTACGGCTTTGGTGCTGCTGTTGGGTGTTTTTGTGACGAACAGATCAATTTTTATTGGTCAGCAGGAAGGAGATCCTCGATCGCCTGCTGAAAATGCCCAAAACTCTGGATCTCAACAATCTACTGGTACTGGGGGGTCGCAGAGCCAGCCGCGGGCTGTGCAAGCAAGGACTGGAACCAAGCAGCCACCATCCAGCCAGCAGGTGTGGGCTGAGGCGAAAACGTTCCTCAAGGATGGTTCGGCTTCTAGTTTTAATAGAGCGGTGGTTAAGGCTCGAACGATTCCGGCTAGCGATCCGCTCTACCCGCAGGCTCAGCAGGATATTGAGCGCTGGAGTTTAACGATTTTGGATATAGCTAACGGGCGGGCTGCTCGAGGCGATTTCCAGGGGGCGATCGGCGCGGCTAAATTGATGCCGGATGTCAATAAGCCTGTTTACAATCAGTCGAAACAGGCGATCGCTCAGTGGGAGGAGCTATCCAAAGACCAGGATGTAAATGCTGCTTTGCTATCGGCTGCTAAGGGTCAAATTAAACGGGGGGTTGCCTCTTCTTACAGTAAAGGCATCCAGCAAGCTAATAAAATTGAGCCCGGTCAGCCGAAGTATGAAGAAGCTCAACAGTTAATTGGAGAGTGGAGCGAAAGTATTCTCAAAATTGCTCAGTTGCGCGGCTCTCAAGGAAAGCTGAAAGAGGCAGTTGAAGCTGCTTCGCTGGTGCCGTCTGGTACTAAGAGTTATCAGCCGGCTCAGAAGGAGATCGCCAATTGGAAAACTAAGCTCCAACGCCAGCAGAAAAAAGGTTGATTTAGTTGATAATTTCTCGGTTTCCCACCGGGAAATTATCTTAGCGACTGGCCGAAGTAGATCGATAGATCGCTCGATACCTCTTGATGCTGCAAAAAAAGATCTACACATCGATAATTTAAAACCAATAATTTTATTCAACATTTCCCCTCCCCAGCTTCTGCGCGAGGGGATTTTTTATGCTTGCTGCCTAGCCGGTTCGTTTTTGTAGAGTGAAAGATATCGTATGGGCTGGTTAATTGGGGCTGCATAATAGTGGAATGATTTGGATTTTTTTTGTTATGAGCTCATGAGCCTGAAGGCGTGTATTTTCAAAGCAGGCGGGACGCCTAACCCCTACTCATTACAATAATCCTCAAATTGTGCAACGCCGATTAATTAATATCTTTAATTTACGTCCAGAGTTGCCTAAACCGACGCCTCCAACGTCAAAAAATATTTTTTCACAATAAGGATGGCTGTAAATATATATTGGTTGATGAGGAAAGAGTTTTAAATTACTTAATTTTGATGGGTGCTTAAAAAAGTTAATTTATGTATTTTATCACCTAGGGTTATCAGCTTAATTTATAGTTAATTTTAACTTTAGTGACCAGCAAATAGGGCTATATCAAATTGCTATCTAAGGAAAATAGCTAAGGCAAAATCGCCTTAAAAAATCGGGGATGCAGAGTTGATTTTTTTTATGCCTCTTTGTGGGCTATTAGGAGCGATCAACTGATGGAAGACTGTTTAAACTTGTGCTGTTTTTAAATTCTTAGCAGTGACAGATATGTTATGAATTATACAAAATGATCCGTTACTGGCAATTCTCGCGGACGAGCGATCGCCCCCAATGAATTCAGGAAACAGATTCAGCGCCACACAGGACAAAATATCTAGATTCACAAGCTGCGAGTCTTCCTTGACCAGGAGATCACAAAGCTGCCTTAATTAACACAAATAATAGCTTTGCAAGAAAATCCAAAAAATATTTCCTTGAGAAACAAGAATAAAAACTTGCTCGCTTATTGTAGCCCCGGTAACAACACGTATGCCTGAAGTTATAGTCCACAGCCAAGTCTACGGGACGATCTAAATCAATAGGGTGATGTGGCAGTGTCCGGGTGTTAAGAGGGGCGATCGAAGAGGAATGTTCCCCGAGCGATCGCTTCCCAATCGGGGAGTGTAAAACCTAGGAAGGCAAGGAGTTGGAGACAATCCTGAACTTTTTGAGTTCAGGAAAGTAGCGTTAGCACTAAACTCTGCCTTATTGTGGAAATCGAGCCAAATTTGTAACAGTTCTTAACTATAAATAATTCTGCCAAAACTGCTAGCATAGTGACACTTTTGCTAGCAAAAACAGATAAAGTAAATAAAGTTGGCTAGCTCTAGACGCGCCGATCCCCATCCTGGGGATGTTGAATCAATTTGATTCATACCAAGTGGTTTTAGAGTTACAATCGGAAGCAAAGCATCGCTATTTAACTGAGTTCTTTACTTACTTTTAGTTTCAGCTATGAACGTGGATTTTATCAAAGCCCAAGTCAGGTTGCTACAGGGTGCAAGTTCATCGGAGCGAGAAACCCTTATGAAAAACATCGGCGTCTGTGCTGGCGTGATCCGACCGGGAGAGTACGTGACTCCGCAACGGAAGCACGCTATCACTCTCTGGCTGCAAACAAATGCGGTTCGCCTCCGGCTTCCCCAACTTCCTCTGGACTTATCAGGCCAAAAGCCTTAACAGGGAAGTAATCAAGAGGTAGCGACAGAATCAAAGAAATTAGTCAATCTTACCTAAAAGTGCGTTTTTATTGAGCTGTACAGGATCAATGAAACACGATTAAGATTGAAAAAATGTTTGTAGGGAAAGTTGGGTTCGAAAACACGCCTGCGGACAAGAAGCGGCCGACCGCCTTGGTAGAAACAGGAAGTGAACGTCAAACCTGCTCTAAAAGTAGATTTGAGTAAGTTTCACAGAAGGGATTATTGTGCACAACTATAACCTGGGTTATTTGCTTTTAGATTTGAGATTCACGATTTAGCTCGTACTGGATAAATTTGCTATTTGTGGATCGCCTGAAAAATTATCCTATTCAATAGGTATAACTAATTACAGGGGCAGTCATTGAACTGCCCTTACTTTTGACTCCCGATGCGAAACTGTTGCAAGTTAAAATAAACGCATCTACTTGCAGATAGAGTTTAGGTGAACTCTCATGTAAGCAGCAGCGGCTCTATATTATCTGGTATGTTCGAGAGAAGGGGAGAGGGGAGAGGATTGGACGAGCTTTAATAGGGAATTAATATCATCAAACAGAACGAGTTATAGCAATCCTTGCAGGAGTCGTACAAAGATGTAGGGGATAGTACCTTTCTTTGCCTACCCTGCCTCATGGGGGCAACCACGGGGGGTTTGCCCCTACAAGAATTACACAAGGGATTTAGGATGGCTATATTACAATTCACTTGCTTTCTAATATATTTTTCCACAAAAATACTGTGAGCAAAAAACAAAAATTTCCTTATTTAGTTGGTTCCCGATGGACTTCACACCAAAAAACTTGGGGGTGGCGACACTTTCAAGTGGTCAACCGAAAAAACGAAGGTAAATGGGTATTTGCAGAAATGGTGGCGGCTTGTGATCCAAATGTGCGTTTTTGGCTGAACGCCGCACAGCTCAAAGACCGATCGCTCTGGCAAGCTGGATGGCAGTCTACGCAAGAATTAGAGGAACTAGAAACTGCCGACTAAAAGACAGGGCTGTGGGGTAGATTGAGGGGAACTTCCGCCGCCTGCTGCTATCGTTCCGATCCAAACCAATAGGGAGTGAGACTTTCCCGGTTTTGAAAAATATTTTACCAAGACATTGGTGGGAAAAATCATAAGTATGTAACAAAACATTAAGTACGGCGATCGCAACTCAATTTAATGCGTTTTGTAGGGTAGTTTCCTTTTTTCCTCTAGGGCGTGTCCTAAATTAAGCTAAATGACAGAACCGGCCAGATAAATTGCACCTAAAAAGTTTGCAGCGCGTTTGTCGTAGCGCGTTGCGATCGCTCGGTACTGATTGAGATTGACTAAGGTCTATCGTCCCATATTTCCAGCGGCACAGGGCGCAACCTTCCCGCAACTTCTACGCTCGGCCAATTCGGATCAAAAGTCAAATTTTCCAACGTTCCATCGCTGTGAATTAAAAACGTATCCTCAATTTTTGCTCCCGACAAACTCGGATTCCAAGCCACAGCCATATTTTCTGCCAAAATATCTGAAGTAGCCGGATTCGCCACAATTTCCCGGGCCAAGTATCCGGTAGTTCCGCCTTGATGGTGTTCCGCAATTGCTTGAGGATATCCGTGCTCTTCGTAAGCAGTTTTAAGCGTATCATAAACCGCATTCAGCGTTACTCCCGGCCGACAAAAATTGAGCGCCGCTGCTTCAATTTCTCTGACTTGTCGGTGCAACTCTGAATGCTTTTCCCCAAGAAAATCGAAACAGACAAATCTAGTTAAGTTTGCATACAAACCCCATCCCCTCGCGCAAAATACTAACATTGCTTGTCGTCCAATTTGTTCGGCGGTTGCTGTGGCGTGGCGGTACAGCGCCAAACGCCTTTCTCCAGCAACTAATGTCAGGGCTGGATGCAAACCTCTAGCCCACAAAGCCTCTGCACCGGCTCCCGCTAGCTGATATTCTGTCCATGTGGGTTTGGCTGCAGAAAGTACCTCTGTCATCGCTTCGCTGGCTAAACGCCCAACTCGTCGGTATCGCTCTAATTCGCTTGACATCATTGTCTGTTTGCGGGATTGTAAAGATGCGATTATTGGCATTTCTTGGGAAGTTGGCCGATCGCTCATAACGTTACCGCCACCAGTAATTTGTTTGACGAAAGCTTCGCGCTCTGCAACATCAGCCCAAGGATAGATGTGCATTTGAAAGTTGGCTGGCAGTTCCTCGTCCTGCAAGCGTTGATCTTCGATTTCATCGGTGAGAACCCAAGCATTTTCGGCGGTAATTAATATTTCTGCCACTCCGGTTTCTGCGGTTAGCAATACTGTATGGGAACCGCCGGCTGTGGCCCAGGCAAACCAATCTGTACCGCGCAAGCGAAGCGCGATCGCTTTTGTTTCGGTTAAGGCTTTGCGGATGAATTCGAGTTTGCTTTCAACTTCTAGGTTTAATGAGTTTATCATCTGCTTTCTTGCATCTAAATTATATTATTTTTAGGACGGGGCGGGACACCCCACGAAGAAGGAATAAAATCAATTATTTGAGTCAGCATTTCCTCAATCTAAAATCTAAAATCTAAAATCTAAAATCGATAGATACTGCTTGCAATTCTTTAGCTTTTTCTTCGGGTAAAGCGTCGTTGGCAAACATTCCGGCGGCGAGTTCGGTTCCTGCTAGGTATTTTAGCCGATCGCTCGATCGATAGGGCGGATAAAATTGGGCGTGCAAATGCGCTCCTGGATGGGGTTTCCCGTCTGTGGGGCCTTGAAACCAAGCCATCAAATAAGGGAATGGGCGATGCCACAAACCGTCATATTTGAGGGTGACTGTTTTTAAGGCTTTAGCGAGTGATTGCCGCTGTTTTTCCGTCAAATCGATAAATGTAGCAGCGGGGGCGATCGGGGCAATCCACACTTCGTAAGGGTAGCGGGCACAAGCGGGTACAAAGGCGATCGCCTCTTCGTCTAAATAAATAATTCGCTGTTTGTCGGCAATCTCTTTTTGAATCAAATCTTGCAGCAAACCGCTACTGTTTTTTTGATAGTAAACCGATTGACATTCTAACATCCGTGCCGGCACCGGTGGCACGAACGGATAAGCGTAAATTTGACCGTGGGGATGGTGCAAAGTTACTCCGACTTCGACGCCGCGATTTTCAAAGGGCAAGACGTATTCAATTTCGGGATTGCTGCCAATAACTGAAGTGCGATCGGCCCATACTTCTAACAATAATTCCAAATGAGTTAACTCCAAAGATCCCAAGGAAGCCAGCGGATCTTGAGTGAAAACAACGACTTCGCAAATGCCTTTAGCTGGCAAAGTTTCTACAATATTTGCAGGTGCGTTTTTTGCTTGCAAAGTCATCGAGGGAAAGCGGTTGTCAAACACTGCTACATCGTAATCTCCCGGCGGCAATTCTGTCGGAAACTTAGGGTTAATTGTAGCTGCCAGGGGGTTGTATTCCGGCGGCGGCATGAAAGTTCTTCCCTGACGGTGGCTGGCGTATGCTACCCATTCCCCCCGCAAAGGATGCCAGCGAAAGTGCGGGTTTGCCTGTACGGGTTCATTGCTGGGACTTACGGCCACGATACCTTCTGGGATTGGGTAGCGACTGTACAGTGTGAGTGGGCGGCCGTCTGGTTTTAGCAATGTTTGGGCGTACATTTTTTGTAGGGGCGGGCGATCGCGTTTAATATATGTTAGGAGTATAACTTCGTGCTTTGAGAATCTGCCCCTACCTAAAGTCGCAAATTATGTTAACAAGTTTAGTTTGCAGTACCAACGTCAGCCGATCGTCTGCTATGGTAGAACGGGCTGGAGAGCTTGGATCTGGATTCAATTTAAATGCGTAGCAGCTTACGATCGCAATTCCCAATTACCCAGTATATTTATCGATCGACCATTCGATCGAGCTTTTCCTTAACCAACAAGTCTAACAACGAGCGCAACACAAACAAGCCACCGAATCCCGAAACCGCAAAAGCTGCGATCGCCCCCGTTTGATATCCGCCCACTAGCAGCACTGCACCCGACAAAAACACAAAACCAGTCAAACAAGCGAAAATTAGAGTTTTCAGGGCTAAATTAATGCGTTTCAAGGCTCTTTCGCTCTCTAGATTTCGCACTCTAATTTGCAGTTCGCCTTCTTCAATTCGCTGCTCCAAACGCTTGAGATAAACTTGCGATTTGCTCGGCTGCCGTAACTTATATGTAATAAAACTTCGCGCTTGCCTTGCCAATTCTCCGATCGCATTTCCCCGCCCCTTGCTCACCGCAATACTCTTGACAAAAGGCTGAGCGGATGCTAGGAAATTGTAATTAGGGTCGAGAGTTCTGGCAATGCCGTCGAGAGTCGTGACTGACTTGACAATAAACATCATTTCTGCAGGCAAGCGAAACGGTTGCTGCTCGAACATGATGTAAAGTTCGTTCTTAATTTCATTAAAAGCTTGAAAGTCGATCGGCTTATCAATAAACTTATCCAACAGAAAAGCAATTAACCTGCGTACTGGCATCATATCCGGCATCGGCTCAACTAAGCCGATCGACATTAAAGTATTGAGTACCTCATCAGCATCCTTTCTCATCACAGCAAAAAAAGTCTTGACCATTTGGTCTTTAGCCAGAGACTTCACCTCAGCCATCATCCCAAAATCGTAAAAAATCAAGCTACCATCTTCTGTCACCGCCAAGTTTCCCGGATGCGGATCAGCTTGAAAAAAACCGTCAATTAACAACTGTTTCAAATAACAGCAAATTCCGAGTTGATTGAGCTTCACAATATCGACTCCAATCGCCTCTAAACTAATGCGGTCGTCCACCTTAATGCCCGGTGCGTATTCTAGAGTCAGCACTTTTTTAGTAGTGTATTGCCAGTAGACTTTCGGGACAATAACTTGAGGATATTCTCGAAAATTATGGCTAAAGCGATCGGAATTTTTACCTTCTTGCACGTAGTCAATTTCTTGATATAAAATCTTAAAAAACTCGTGATAAATAGATTCCAGGTCATATTTGCGCGTTCCAGGCAAATAGCGATCGCAAAAACGCATCACTTGGCGCACCGCCTTCACATCCAAATCAAATAAACTTTCCAAACCCGGACGCTGAACCTTTACAATCACATCTTCCCCGGTGTGCAGCCTCGCTTTGTGTACCTGTCCCAGACTCGCAGCAGCGATCGGCGACGGGTCAAAATCACGGTACAAAGCATAAATATCCTTGCCTAACTCTGATTCTACAAGAGCGATCGCCTCTTCGGAACTAAACTGAGGAACCCGATCTTGCAACTGTTCGAGTTCCTTCACATACTCAAGCGGCAACAAATCCGCGCGAGTCGAGAGAGACTGCCCGATTTTAATAAAAGTCGGGCCTAAATTCAGCAAAGTATTGACCAACCAATGAGCGCGAATTCTTCTAGTATGAGGCGAATTATTTTGCAGCAGTGCGTCCCACCACAAAAAAAACATAAACTTTCCCGCCGCTGCAAAAATGTCTATTTGCCGTGCCAGTGGCGAATATTTAGAACGTTGCCAACGCAGGGTTTTAGGTGCAGCTTTTGTGAGCATAATATTGGCGATCGAATTCCATGCACCGTGACAATTTTTAGGGACAATCCAGGACGCAGAAACCCGCTTGTACGAAAAGACGGGTGGCAGGCCTTTGAAACAGTTAAAAACTCAGTTTCTTTGGTCTATACTGCGTAATATCATCTCCGACTATACAATTATAATTAAGTTCCTAGTAAGTAATGCAAGTCCTAATTAATTCATAAATAGAGGACAGTCGCACTCACTAAAAACACGCGCTAATTACGGGTCAATAACCAGACATAATATAAGTTATGGGAAAAATCAGCAATCGAGAACCGGCAATTTAGACGGCAACCAGATCAACAATTCAAAACAGAGGACTTGGTAGTGTTTACGACATTTCCCAATCTCCCTCTTCTGGCAAGTCTTCTAGTTTCGCCTGTTCGCTGCCAATTCCCAGGAGCTTCTCAACCGAACTATTCTTCTACATTACAGAGTTCCGCTGCAAATTGCGGCAGAGTCAGAGTAAAAGATGTGCGCCACAAATTGTCAGATTCTGAACATTCTGCCGGACAGCTAGATACATCAATAGTACCATTCAAGTGCTGCACTAAACACTTTACCAGAGCCAGACCCAAACCCGTACCGGCGATAGCTTGGTCAGTAATGCCAGTGCCACGGCGGAACTTGTCAAAGATGTGGGGCAAATCAGCGGCAGAAATACCGCGCCCGAAATTAGAAATGCTCAGGACAATATAGCCGGCTGCCTCAGACGCCTCCAAAACTACCGTCGTTCCAGAAGCAGAGTATTTTCCAGCATTCGTCAGCAGTTCCAGCAGTATCCGATTGAGAATGTCCGGGTCAGTTTCCCAGCAAGGAGTCAACGTGGGCAAATCCACCTTAAGAGTCAATTGCTTATCCGCCCACTGTTTTTCAAAATCCCTAACTAAATCTTGAAATAAACGGTTGAGATCGATTTTGATTAGAGAAATCGGGACTTGC
Source organism: Microcoleus sp. AT3-D2 (assembly GCF_036705715.1). Taxonomy (NCBI): domain Bacteria; kingdom Bacillati; phylum Cyanobacteriota; class Cyanophyceae; order Oscillatoriales; family Microcoleaceae; genus Microcoleus; species Microcoleus sp. AT3-D2. The sequence continues at coordinate 18,458 of NZ_JAUBVE010000063.1, forward strand.
TGAGGTTCAAACTGCTTGAGGGCCAGCAAATCGTTAACCAGAGCAGTTTCCTTAGAACACTGCTGTTCTAGAATGTCGAGATACTTAGTCCGATTCGCTGACGGCAGTTCAGCTTGTTTGAGCATCAGAATCGCCAGCTTCATGATTGTTAAAGGGGTACGCAACTCGTGACTCAGAGTGCTGAGAAACTCCTCTTTAATCAGCTTCAATTTCCGCATTTGTTCTAGCTGATTGGCAGATTGTTCGTACAGTTTCTCCTGCAGGTCTAGACTTTGCTGCAACTGAGAGGTTCTGTCGAAGACTACGGTTTGCAATTCCTTAACCGTTTGAGTTTGGATAATCATCTTGCTCGCTTGAGCGCTGACTGATTCGAGAACTTCTAATTCTTCCGGGATCCAAGTGCGCGGATCGGAGTGCTGCAAAACCAAGAAACCCAAAACTGTTTCCTGGCAGCTACCGCCCGTGAGGGGAACCAGCAGCAAGTCGCGAATGCCTTGGAGTTTCAAAATTTCTGTGGCTGCTTCTTGTTCTTTGCCGATTAATGCGCCTGCGTCTGCGAGGGCGAGGGGTTTTGGTGCGCTGTGGAATGCTTGGTGGCACAAATTAGATTCTGACAGCCAAAAAGCGGGATAGTTATTTGGTTTTGAGTTGGGGATTTTGGATTGGGAATTAGCAGTTTTATCTTGGTTTTTTGTTTTGGATGTTGAGCTTTTTTTTCCGGTAGCGCTTTGTGCTATTGCCTGTTTCTTTGGAGTTTTTTTTACAACGGATTCGCAAACTAATTCGACTTTCGCTTTGGGAGTTTGATTGGGGGAGCGAGTTGTAAATAGAGGATCTGTATATTTCAATAGCAGGATTTGGCCTCTATCTATTTCCAGGGTATCGACGGTATTTTCAATAACTTGCTGCAATATTCGATCGACTTCTGAATTGGTGTCGATCAAGGCAGCAACTGACCTGAGTAGATTTTTGTATTTAGCTTGTCGCTGTAACTGTTCGTTTAAGCTGGCAATTTCTTGAGTTTTTTGAATGTGAGAAATCGCGCTGCCGATCGCGTCTGATGCTGTTTCAAGGTGCTGCCGATCGGCTACCGACCATTCGTGAGGTTGCGACTTACCTACAATCACCATGCCATTTACAGCCCCTCCAAATCGCGCAGGCCCTGCCAGAATTGCCCGGAAAGGCAGCGCAGTCACAGGGGAATTGGGCGATGAAGCAGCAGGAATATCCAGATAGTCGGATATCGCCACTATCTCGCCGTTTGCTAGCACGTCTGCCCAAACGGGATGTTCGAGTGATATGCTAGGCGGTTTTAATCTTGTGGTTTGGGGGTATTCCGGTGTTTCGGTGGAATCGGCAACACCGGCAACATAGGCGAAATCGCTGCTATTTTGCCAGCAAGCATTCGGATTTACTGCTTTGTGGTCAACCACAGCAGCAACAAAACAGAAATCTGCCCCCCATGCAACCCCCAAAGTATTGGCTATTTGCTGCAGCAGGAGTTCTTGATCAAAGCTGGTGGCGAGAATTTGGCAAATTTGTCGCCCAAGGAGGGCAGGATCGACCTGGTACTGCATAAGACGATCCAGAAATTTTTGGACTGATACTGGTTCTGCGATTTGCGGTAAATGCAAAGTGCAAGCCTCTGAGGGCGATCGGTCGATCAAAGTAAAGTCTTGATTTCTCTGGCGATCGATCATGGCAACCAAGCCTTTATTCTAAGATGTTTGAGCCGGCTCCCGCTGCAAATATAGAACCTCTCTCTAACTGTCGGCTTGACCGTTATGAGCCTGCTTTCTGTGTTCCAGCCGGTCGGCGGGTCGCTCGATATGTAAAAATATACCCAGATCTGACCGAGTTCTATTTTCCTGTTTTCTACCTTTCGATCTGTACGGAATGAACTGTACCATCCTTTACCGGATGATTATCAATCCCATTCCCGCTAATTTTGACGGTTATTAGTAGTATGAAGCTTTTCTAGAGACCGCTTAGTGACACCCCTCTTCTCACTGTGTGATGTTTCCTATTTAAGCTTGTGATTCTAACAAATTTTTATTGTGAGACAAATCTGCCGATCGAGTAACGCCGATCGCAAAAATTCAAAATCCCAAAATTATCACTCATAACATAGCTGAGAGTTTCCGAGTTTTTGCTCAAAAACTCATTTTTCACAACACCTAGAGCAGCGAGGCGAACTCTAAGGTTAAATTTATCCGACTTACCTGCTTACTTATTTTGTGCTTGCTGTTGGGCTTTATCGCTATTTTGGCGGTAAAGTGCCGTCCGGTTCTGAGCCGTTGTGTAGCGGGGATGCTTGGAAGGCACGGCGGCCATCAAATCGGAAGCTTGCTGCCACTTAGCAGCTACGACTAACCAATCCTCGCGAGATTGAGCGGTTTTGCCCTCGGTGGCTGCTTGTTCGGCTACTCGCACTGCTTGGGCAAAAGAGTCCACAGCAGAATTAACAGTCTCCTTAGAAATTTTCAAAGCAGGTTTTGCCTCCGAGGGAGGGGCACTGGCAACTGCTTGGGTGCTGGCTTGTGTGCTGTTTGGCACTTGGGAATTAAGTCCTTTGTGGATGGCGGCCGCTGCTGCAAGCAACAGCACGGTCAAGCTGATGCCGCCGACGATACCGCGCTGAAATTGCCGCGGTTGTTGCATCGATCGAGGTATAGCCATTCTCGGCAAAGCCCGCTTGCCTGTGAGAGTTTGTCGTTCGTGATGGGCGGTGGCTAAACGCTTGAACAAATTCGGCTTTCGGAGTTTAATTTCTTGAGACCACAACAGTTGATTATCCGGATCGCGGCTAATTTCTTCCAGCCACAGCAGTTGGTGTTCTCGCACAAGCCGGCTGTTGATGTTGACTCGGCGAATATTGTGGGGCGAAATGCGTTCCAAAATTTCTCGGACTCGATCGACCAAACTCGACTCTTCGAGCAGTTGGGGCGTTGCAGCTTCGCACAGCAGTTGCAGCACCCCGTCCGCAAACACAGCTCGGGCCCTGACCCCTATCAGTGCCAGTTCGTCATTAAGGATTTGAATAATCGATGCAACCGAGCCCTCGCGAGCTTGTCGAGCAATGTCATCTATTGGATTTGCCATAAAACTATCTTGACGCTTAGCAATCTGTTAATTGTTAACCCAAAGTCTCGGATCTAATTTTTACTCATACAGGTTATCACTGACACTGCCAGGTTAAAATGAACAGATGCAAATCTTGCATACCGATCCACTTAAAATTATCACCACAGCATCGAGCGAGGCTAACAGGAAATAAACTATGGGTAAAGTAATTAGCGGTCAAATTTTTGTTGTAGACGACAACATCGATACAGATCAAATTATCCCTGCCGAATACCTGACCCTGGTTCCCTCGAAGCCGGATGAGTACGAGAAACTAGGCAGTTATGCGATGATTGGGTTGCCCGATCGCTACGGTAAGTTTATCGAATCCGGTGAACAGAAAACCCGGTATCCGATTATAATAGCAGGCGAAAATTTTGGCTGCGGTTCTTCGCGGGAACACGCTCCCATCGCTTTGGGAGCCGCTGGCGTTACAGCAGTGGTGGCTTTGTCTTACGCACGCATTTTCTTTCGCAATTGCTCGGCTACTGGCGAATTGTACCCGATAGAATCAGTTGAGAGGCTCTGCGACTTGTTTGTAACCGGCCAAGAAGTGACGATCGACTTTACAGCAGAGGTAATTGTCAACCACACTCTCGATCGAACTTTCTCGCTCAAACCTTTAGGAGAAGTAGGGCCAGTGATTGATGCCGGAGGGTTGTTTGACTACGCGCGCCAAACGGGAATGATTGCGGCTCGCTCTTAACTTTTAAAACCCCTGCAATGTAGGGTGTACCACCGGGCGCACCTTACTAATATCTCCCTCCTCAAACCCATGCAATGTAGGGTGCGTGGAAATTTTCTCAAATCGAGTCAATAAAATTCAATAAAATACGCTGGTGAGCAATGCCAAAAGGTCGCACATCTCCTGACTGCTCAGAATAGCATTTGCCGGCCCGAATCTGCTCCGGGGTCAACAACTTCATATCCCAACCCTCCAGCAAAACTAAATCCTTGACATCCGCACTAAGTTGTCCGTGAAAAACGTGGCGAACCACATCTTTTTCGACATCGCAACAGAAAAAAGAAACACTTGCAGGATCATAGCAAATTTCCTCTGATAATTCCCGTAATACAGCCACTTCCGCAGTTTCTCCCGGTTCCAAGTGTCCACCAAACAAAGCCCAATGTCCGGGATACCTGATATGAGGAATATCGTCTCGCAACTGACAGAGAAACTTGCCGTCTTGGTACAAAATCGCGATCGCAACGTGAATTTTAGTCATGTGTTATTAGTCAGTAGTCAGTAGTCAGTAGTCAGTAGTCATTAGTCATTAGTTATTTAACACGAATACACGGATGAATTATGGAGTATTCCTCAGATATTAAATAAGGAAGAGGGAACAAAGAGCAATTATCAAATAACAAACAACAAATAACCAATGCCTATTTCCCCTTGTCTGAACTGGGAGTGCGCTTTAACTGTTCCATTTCCTCAACATAAATTTCACCTAAATCTTTTCCGGCCAATTCCTTCAGAGTAATACTCTTGTAGCGGACTTCTCCCTTCAGCAGCACTTCATCGCCAAGCTGGGGCAAATCTTGCTTGGTTAAAATCCAAATACTGCCAGTACCATCCTCAAGTTGATAAGCCGCATTCCCTACAAACGGAGCGCGATTTTCTACCTTCCCCCGAAGATAAACTTCAGCATCCACTTGCCGCTTTTGTTGAACGTCGCCAATGCTAGCAACATTAAAACCAAGATTAAGTTGAGACATTGGTAAATTGCCACAACTGAAAAAACCGCTGGCGAGGATTAGCGACAAAGAGCTGGTGCAGAATCTTTGAACCCAAACTTGCTTAATTGCAGTAGTCATTGGTCAACTGAGTTGAGATTTGAGATACGACTTACTTTAACAGAATCCCCAGAATCGATCGCAAGTAAGAAATTTCTCTAGTGTAGTCCTTGGCGGGGATTAGGCTAAAATCTAAAGTCGTCAGCCCCTAACCCAGAGTCTACAATGGATGCCAAAACTGCTCAAATACTAGATGGCAAAGCTTTAGCGACAAAGATTCAAACCGAGCTGAGCGATCGAGTCCGCGCCCTACAACCCCAAAAGGGGCGTCCTCCCGGACTTGCGGTGCTGATGGTGGGCGACAACCCAGCCAGCGCAGCCTATGTTCGCAATAAAGAGCGAGCCTGCGCTAAAGTTGGCATAGCTTCCTTCGGCCAGCATTACCCCGCAAACGCTACTCAAGCCGAACTAGAACTTGCAATTCGTGCGCTCAACGAGGACGATCGAGTAGATGGCATTTTAGTTCAATTACCGCTGCCAGAACACTTAGATGCAATTTCGCTGCTGTACCAAATTGCCCCCGACAAAGATGCTGACGGACTTCACCCTGTAAATTTAGGCCGTCTCGTGCGCGGGGAGCAAGGTTTGCGGAGTTGTACTCCCGCCGGAGTGATGCGGTTATTGCAGGAATACCAGATTGATTTGAAAGGAAAAAATGCCGTTGTTTTGGGACGGAGTATTTTGGTAGGTAAACCGATGGCACTGATGCTATTAGAAGCCGACTGCACTGTTACTGTAGCTCATTCGCGGACGAAAAACCTAGAATTGATTACGAATCAAGCCGATATTTTAATAGCCGCCGTCGGCCGCACAGAAATGATTAAAGCTAATATGGTCAAACCTGGATCAGTAGTAATTGATGTCGGTATTAACCGCGTCGTCAATCCAGACGGTACGAGTCGTTTGGTCGGAGACGTTGATTTTAATGCTGTTAAAACAGTAGCCAAATTTATCACGCCGGTGCCGGGAGGAATCGGGCCGATGACTGTTGCTATGCTTTTGGAAAATACCGTTTCGAGTTATATTGAATACGGTTCTAATTGAATAGGGGCCAACTTGTGAGCCAGTATTGGCTCAATTAGTAGGGTTAGTAATCTACCAACACACAAAGATTTTAGCTATGGCTTTAAAACCCGATCCATCAGGGATAGTGCGCTTAATGGGCGACAACACCTCGGAATTCATTGCACTTTCTCCTGGAGATCTAACCAACTTCCCTTTAGGAGCTTGGGCCCTCGATGGCGACGATACAGTAGATGGCTCAGAGGCTAGCGAGTTAATCCTGGGAAATGAAGGGGAAGATGTTCTCAGAGGTTTTGTAGGCAACGATTCTGTATTTGGAGGAAAAGGAAGAGATGGCCTGTATGGACATGAGGGGAATGACTTCCTCAGTGGTGGTCTAGATGCTGATTTTATTTTTGGAAGGGCAGGCGATGATATTTTATTTGGGGGTAGAGGCGATGATCTTTTAAACGGCCAAGAGGGGAATAACACTCTGGTTGGCGGCTTGGGCAGAGACTTCTTAAGTTGTGAGTTTGGCAATAATTTATGCGTTCTGGGAATAGATCCTGCCACTACAGATATCAATTCTAGTGATGCGATCGCAGGTTTTGTTCCTGGTTTTGATAGCATTGGATTAGCGAGTGGGTTAACGGTCAATGATATAGTGTTGGAGCCGATAGAGAATGTGACATTAACATTTAGGTTCGATGTGTCGCAAGCTTTACAACCATTAATTCCTCCAGCTTTAGTCAGCGGAATTAGCGGACTTTCTTCAGGAACTCTAATCAGAGTCAGAAATTCTAATGCGATTTTAGGTTTTGTAGAGGATGTAACCCCTAATGAACTACAAAGCAGCATTGTTTCCGTTCAGCGTTTCTAAGTTCAGGACAATCAGTTGTAAGCTGAAAAACTTATCATTTTGTTAGGCACAAATTAACTCCTGATATTTACAGGAGTTACGGAGAAACGCTAGTAGTTGGGTGCGAAATACGCACCCAACTACTACCAATCGCGTAAAAATTGACTATGCAGCGTAAGTCTTGTAAGTAAAATTATTTACTCTTTGAGTCCGCATCGACGGAAGAAAGTTGGTTTAGTAACGATTTCAAGCTCCGATCGACATCACGAATCACTAAGATTTACCGTGAGGAATTCAAGATAGCAACAACGCGAATTCGGCGTTGTCAATCCAGACGGTACGAGCCGTTTGGCTCCAGATGTGGAGTTTGATGCTGTTAAAAAAGTAGCCGAATTTATCACGCCGGTGCCGGGAGTAATCGGGCCAGTGACTGTTGCTAGGCTTTTGGAAAATACCGTTTTGAGTTATATTGAATATGGTTTTAATTGAATTATGACCCACTTGTGAGCCAGTATGGGTTCAAGTAGGGTTAGTAATCTACCAACACACAAAGATTTTAGCTATGGCTTTAAAACCCGATCCATCAGGGATAGTGCGCTTAATTGGCGACAACACCTCAGAATTGATTCAACTTTCTTTTGGAGAGCTAACAAACTTCCCTTTAGGAGCTTGGGCGCTCGATGGCGATGATACAGTAAATGGCTCAGGAGCTAGCGAGTTAATCCTGGGAAATGAAGGGGAAGATATTCTCATAGGTTTTGCAGGCAACGATTCTTTATTTGGGGGAAAAGGAAAAGATGCCTTGTTTGGACAGGAGGGGAATAACTCCCTCAGTGGTGGTCTAGATGCTGATTGGCTTCTTGGAGATGCTGGCGATGATATTTTATTTGGGGGGAGAGGCAATGATTTGTTATCCGGCACAGATGGGAATAACACTCTGGTTGGCGGCTTGGGCAGAGACTTCTTAGAGTGTGGGCTTGGCAATAATTTATGCGTTCTGGAAATAGATTCTGCCACTACAGATATCAATTCTAGCGATATAATCGAAAGTTTTGATCCTGATGTTGATCGCATTGGATTAGCAAGTGACTTAACGGTCAATGATATAGTGTTGGAGCCGATACAGAATGTGGCATTAACATATAGGTTCGATGGGCCACAAGCTATACTACAAGATGTGGCCGACGAATTTAGCGGATCTGCTTCAGGAACTCAACTCAGAGGCGGAATTAGCGGAGTTTATTCAGGAACTCTCATCAGAGTCAAGAATTCTAACGGGATTTTAGGTTTTGTAGAGAATGTAACCCCTAATGAACTTCAAAACAGGATTCTTTCCGTTCAGCGTTTCTAAAGTAAGGACAATCACTGGTAAGCTGACCAACTTACAGCGTATTCCAGGTTTATAAAGTACACCCAGAAACCGGGTTTCTTTACAGTTCTCACATCATTACTAATTCTGTTGCTCTAAACCCAGTTTCTCGCGATTTACATCTACATGGAATATGCTGTATCATACAGCATATTTCATGAATATAGGGTATCGGCTCAATAAATAGGGGGAGTAATTATTCTAGTTGCCAAGACAAGCCCAAGGGATGAAGAGAAGATTTTTCGCAAATAATAGTGGAGAGAGAGGGAATGATTCCAAGTTGAGAAATTTGTATCCGCTCAATAATTCGGGGCGGACTACCCACTCATGAACAATTTTGCGTCATTTGATGTGCATCGTTGAGCGATTTACGCCGGGTTATTGAGTGGATACTCACTTATCAACCTGAAATCCAATTTTTTATAAATTCCGCAAGTTATTCGGCTGCGTATGCTGTAACCATTTCGGGTTTGATATCAGGTGATGCTGGCTCAAAGTACAAGACCATTATTTGCTCTGGATGCAGCCCGACAGATTCATAAGTGCGTCCGTTGCGATCGCTAAATTCAACCTCAAACGCTGCACCATCAGCCAACAGTTCAACCACTGTCCCAACTTGTCCGCGCCACAGATTGTATTCAGGAAGGTCAACTGTCAAGGCAACGACATCTAGTAATTTAATTGTATTCTTTATCACTCTTATTGCCTCCAGACATTACATAGGATAGCAGGTTGTTAATCTCGGAATTTCCGAATCATGCTCAATAATCCAGCCACTCCGAAGGGTTGCACTTCTATTTTGCCATTCAATCGTGAAATCTAGGGTGTAGCGTTGCCCGAACCCATCCCGCCTACCTAACTGAGCTTCATGACTTTGAATGACTTCAAGCAAAATTTGGCGCAATTCCTCAGCATTGTCAGGCGTCATCCCAAGAATTGACGAAAAAAGTCGCGCTTTGTGTTTACCATCATCGTGTTCTGGATTTAGGCAGTAGTCACGAAGTTTACGAATATCAACAACTGCATTCTTTGCATTTGGAATGAGCATAGAAAAGCTGATACGAATAAGCAGCCCTCAGTTTATCTCGAAATTTGTGATGCAGGCTAAATTTCTGGAGATTGAACTTTCGGTGTCTGAAAATCCCCGTATTCTAGTAATGAAACATCTGTTATAATCGGGTGAATTGTGATTGAGGTTTGGGATGGAAGTTCGGTTGGCGCACATGGATGATTTGGATGAGGTGACGCGGTTGTTTGATCGCTATCGCATCTTTTACGGTCAGGTTTCGGATCTTGATGCAGCCCGTCAGTTTATCCAAATGCGTTTCCAACAGGGTGACTCAACAATATTGATTGCGTTGGATGAACTTCGTGGTGTGGGTTTTACTCAGCTTTATCCGAGTTTTTCGTCAGTTTCAATGAAACGAGTTTGGATTTTGAATGATTTGTTTGTTGAAGAAACGGCTCGCCGGCAAGGTGTTGGGACACAATTAATGCAAGTGGCGGAAAGCTTTGCAGGTCAAACGGGTGCCGTGAGAATTGCATTATGTACGCAGATAACCAATCAAAGCGCGCAATCACTTTACGAATCTCGTGGATATGTCAAAGATGAGGTGTTCTATCATTACTCACTCCCGTTGTAATTCATGTATATTGCTAAATCAGTGCGATCGCTCTGATCATCAGTGCGATCGCTCTGATCATCCGTGTATCCGTGTCAAAATCCGTGTCGTGCTCTTCCAATTTTTACCAGCGAGGCATAGCCTCTGGACATCGGTTCCCAGATCGAGCCTAGGAACCAGTTAATTAAAAAAATAGAGGGCGGGTTTTGCATAAAACTTGACTCCCAAAGCCCAATTTTATGCTCAAACCCGCCCTCGCAAAACTCCGTTAATAAGCGTCTTGCAATTCGTAGAAATCAGGGGAAATGTAATCTTTCCGCAGCGGCCAGCCTACCCAATCTTCGTTCATCAAAATCCGTTTCAGATTCGGATGTCCTTCGTAGACAATGCCATACATATCGTAGGATTCCCGCTCTTGAAAGTCGGCTGCTTTCCAAATCCAGTAGACTGATGGCACTCTGGGATCTTCGCGGGGTATGAATACTTTGACGCGGACTTCTTCGGGATGGGAAGCATTGTCTGTCAGCTTAGCCAAGTGGTAGACGCTGACTAAATCTTGTCCCGGCCCTTGGTCGTAGGCGCACTGGCACTGCATATAATTAAACCCGTAGGCATACAGTGCTGTTGACATTGGAATTAAGAAGTCTCGATCGACCTTTAAGATCTCCACACCCAAATTATCGGCCGCTAAAGCTTCGTGATCGAAGCCATTCTGAGTCAACCATTGGGAAACTTTACCTGCTTCAACGATCGCAGATTCTTGCTCAGCCACGGTTTACCTCCTGTTTTTGTGATGCAAGCAGGGCCGGTGGTACGGGCATTCCCATAGCTTCCGTCAATTCCTTTGGTGGCGCCATCCGGCCGGGAATTGACAAATATTTGCCATCCAAAATGTCGTCTACTACCTTCATTTTGTGGGGCCTGGTGTAGTAGCGGTGGGTGGGGAGCAAGTTGCCACGTTCTTGCATCGAATCGTTGGCGATTTTTTTCCGCAGTTTGATAATTGCGTCAATAATCGCTTCTGGGCGGGGAGGACAGCCGGGGATGTACACGTCTACAGGAATTAGTTTGTCAACGCCTCTGACTGCTGTGGTGGAGTCCATGCTGAACATTCCGCCTGTGATGGTGCAAGCGCCCATCGCGATTACGTATTTGGGTTCCGGCATTTGTTCGTACAGCCGCACCAAGATGGGGGCGTACTTCATGGTAATTGTGCCGGCGGTGATGATCAAGTCGGCTTGCCGGGGGCTCGATCGCGGTACTAAGCCGAATCTGTCGAAGTCAAAGCGCGATCCGATCAAAGCTGCAAATTCGATGAAGCAGCAGGCTGTGCCGAAAAGCAGCGGCCACAGGCTCGAAAGTCTCGCCCAATTGTAGAGGTCATCCACTGTTGTCAAGATGACGTTCTCTGAGAGTTGCGATGTAACTTCGGGGCGCTCTACAGGGTTGATCAGCGCTTTTTGTGATTTGTCAGAACTTAAGACCATTCCAAGGCTCCTTTGCGCCATGCATAGACAAGAGCAATAACGAGGATCGTGATAAAAAACAAGGCTTCGATGAAAGCCAAGAGTCCTAGCTGGTTGAAAGCAACCGCCCAAGGATAGAGGAAGACGGTCTCTACGTCGAAGATGACGAAGACCAAGGCGAACATATAATATCTGATGTTGAACTGAATCCAGGCTCCGCCGATCGGCTCGACGCCGGATTCGTAGGTAGTGCGTCGGTCGTAGGGACGACTTTTGGGGCGCAGTACCTTAGACGCCGTGAGGGCGAGGATAGGGACTAGGCTGGAAATTAACAGGAAGCCTAAGAAATACTCGTAGCCGCTGAGTGCAAACACGGTGAATAATTACTGCCTAGGTGAAAGGGTTCTGTAACTTGTCTGTTACATTATATAGATTTTGGGTAGCTAAAATTACGAGTTGGTTGAGATTGATCGTCCATCTTCTGCAATAATTTTTAATGTATATTTTAATATTGTAACTGCCTGTGGAAGACGGGCGGCTGCCTGTGGACGCTAAGTAAGACCATCCTCGACTTAAGTGTCGAACACCCAAGTGGTGTACCTAACGTGGCATCGGCGGTTGAGACGGGAAACCTTGAAGACGAATAAGACCGTCCTAATATGAGTTTTAGTTGGAAGCCCCAACTCGAACGAAGTTTAGTTGAGGTACTTCACGATTAGCTGACCCATAATTTTGGATTTATGAGCGATCGAGCCACTGAGACCAAAACCCTCGATCGGCACGAGTGCCGCGCCTGCGGCTACGTCTATGAGCCGAAAAAGGGAAATCCTAAAATTGACATTGCCCCGGGCACGGCTTTTGAAGATTTGCCCCAAACTTGGGTCTGTCCCGTTTGCGGGGCACGCAAATCGGTGTTTCAAAATCTCGGTCAGATGGAAGGGGTATCGGGATTTAAGGCAAATCAGCGCTACGGTGTCGGTGTCAACGGCATGACCGAAGGTCAGAAAAGTTTGCTGATTTTTGGCGGCTTGGTCGTTGGTTTCTTGTTGTTACTTAGTATGTATGGTTTGCAGTAAAACGATTGTGAGATTTTGGCAACGAATTGTAATGTTATTGGCCGCTGCCCTCATCTGTACGAGTTGCAGCACCATCGGTTCTGTGAGTTACAACCCCTGGCAAGTGATTTCCTTGCCGACGGAAGCTAATTTGCAGGATATTGCCTTTACGGGCAATCCTCAGCACGGCTGGGTTGTGGGTTCTGAGGCGACTCTGCTCGAAACGCTCGACGGCGGTAGTAGCTGGAAGTCTATAGCACTGGATATCGACGATCCGAGGTCGCGTTTTGCGTCGGTGAGTTTCTCCGGTTCCGAAGGCTGGATTGTCGGCCAGCCTTCTGTTTTGCTCCACACGAACGATGAGGGTAAGTCTTGGACGCGGATTGCTTTGAGCAGTCAGTTGCCCGGTTCTCCAAGTACGATCGCGGCTTTGGGCCCGAATTCCGCCGAGATGACGACCGATGTCGGGGCGATTTACCGAACTTCGGACGGCGGCAAAAATTGGAAAGCTGTCGTGCAGGATTCTTTTGGGGTAGTTCGCAATATCAACCGTTCTGAAGACGGGCAGTATGTTGCGGTTTCCTCAAAGGGCAATTTCTACTCGGTGTGGAAACCCGGACAAGAAGCTTGGGAACCTCACAACCGCAATAGTTCTCGCCGCCTGCAAAATATGGGCTTTACCAAGGACGGGCGTTTGTGGATGCTCGCCCGCGGCGGTCAGATTCAGTTTAGCGACCCGGAAAGTGCTGAAGGTTGGGGAAAACCGTTTTTTCCCGATCGCAAGGCGAGTTGGGGTTTGCTCGACATGGCTTACCGGACTGATAATGAAGTTTGGGTAGCCGGCGGTGGCGGCAATTTGCTGTGCAGTTTGGACGGCGGGAAAACTTGGCTAAAAGACCGCGAAGTAGAAGATGTTCCCGCTAATTTTTACAGGATTGTCTTTATGGGCCCCGATCGCGGATTTGTGATCGGCGCGAGCGGTACTCTACTTAAATATCAAGGTTCAGCGCAAGCTGCTTGATAGTAGAATAGTAATAGAGATTGTCTGTCAATTTGTTGTTGAAAGGAGGATTCTAAATGGCTGGTACAACTGGAGAACGTCCGTTTGGGGACATTATTACAAGTATCCGTTATTGGGTAATTCACAGCATCACCATTCCGGCTTTGTTTATTGCTGGATGGCTGTTTGTGCAAACGGGTTTGGCTTACGATGCTTTCGGAACTCCTCGCCCTAACCAGTATTTCACACCGCAGCGGGAAGAAGTGCCGATTATCTCGGATCGCTTTGAAGCTAAGAAACAAGTAGATCAGTTCATTGCCAAGTAATTTAACAAGGATTTGGAAAAATGACGAGTAGAACCCCCAACAATGAGCCAATTTCGTATCCGATTTTTACGGTGCGGTGGTTGGCAGTTCATACTTTAGGTGTCCCAACAATTTTCTTTTTGGGCGCGATCGCAGCAATGCAATTTATTCAACGATAGGAGTTTACAATGCCTGAGCGCGTTCCTAATCCCAACGAGCAGCCTGTTGAGTTAAACCGGACTTCTTTGTATTTGGGTTTGTTGCTGATTTTTGTTTTGGGTATTTTGTTTTCCAGTTATTTCTTTAATTAACTGGTGTCTGAGTTTGATTTCAATAGTTCGATCGAATGTGTTTAGCTGTGAATTAGTGAGGTGATGGCTATGTTTAGTGAAAGTGGCAGAATTCCTTTGTGGCTGGTAGCTACTGTTGCAGGCCTCGGTGTTCTCACCATTGTGAGTCTTTTCTTCTACGGTGCTTATGCCGGTTTGGGTTCTTCGATGTAAGGAGAATCAAGCTGATTTTCGGCTTTTAACCCCCCTTGAAAAAGGGGGGTTTTAATTATGCGAAGTTTGTCGGTAAATCGGGGTAAATGTTATCGAAAGTATTAATTTTGGGGCAAGTTTATGAGAATTTAATTATCGGGTGAGAGAGGGATTTTTGGTGGTTGGGTGGAGATTGGCTAAATAAACGGCTCGCCTTGCGGGTTCACTAATAACCCCAAAATTGATCGCCATTAGCCGACGATCGCCGATCGAGTGTGGGCAGATCGTGAAATTAGCCAAAAGTTGCGAGTAGAATGGTGCAAGAGCCGATCGCTCGATCGTAGTCTACAGCGAAATATGACCCCACCGCAGCCGCCCCGCAAACCTCAAACCGTCTTGGGTGCTATTACCCAAGCAGTCCAGACTATTGCCAAGGTTAATTTTAACCAGCTAGCGCTGAAACCTAATGCCAAAGTACCCGAACTGTGGGTGCAGGATGCGGGTGCAGCTAAAGCTGAGGTTTATCCGCTGTTGGGCGATCGATATTTGTTAGGTCGATCGTCCAAATCTTCAGATATTGTGGTTCGCAATCCCGTTGTCAGTCACGTGCACTTATCCCTGTCGCGCGATACTCGGCGGCGGACTCCTTTTGTCATCAAAGATGAAGACTCCACCAACGGCATTTACAATGGCAAAAGGCGAGTTAAAAGTATGTCCCTGCGTCACGGAGACGTGTTCACTTTAGGGCCGCCAGAACTAGCCGCCGCTGTCAGAATTCAGTACGTATATCCGCCACCTTGGTATTTGCAACTTCTGCGTTACAGCTTTTACGGCGTCAGCGGAATCACCGCTTTGATTGCGGTGTTGGTAGGCATGGAATCGACAAAGTTTAAAGTGCGGCCTTTGCCGAGAAGTATCAATGGCCCCGTGATTGTTTACGCCCGCGATGGGCAAACTCCGCTGCGTCCTCCTCAGAATAACGCTCACTTAGAATTAAAGCAATTGCAGGATTTTTCGCCTTATTTATCCAAGGCGGTACTTGCTTCGGAAGACAGCCGCTACAATTGGCATTTGGGGGTAGATCCGATCGGAGTTTTGCGCGCGCTTTTGACTAATGTTCGCGGGGGAGGAATTCGCGAAGGCGGCAGCACTGTGACGCAGCAGTTAGCGAGGAGTTTGTTTCGAGATTATGTGGGAACTCAAGATTCGGCCGGACGCAAGTTACGGGAAGCGGTAGTTGCGTTGAAACTGGAGAATTATTACAGCAAAGATGAGCTGTTGCTGACTTATTTGAATCGCGTGTTTTTGGGAATTGACCTTTACGGTTTTGAGGATGCGGCTCGGTTTTATTTTGGGAAGTCTGCGAAGGATTTAACTTTGTCAGAGGCGGCAACTTTGGCGGGCATTTTGCCTGCGCCAAACAGTTTTAATCCGATTCAAAATTATCAGTTGGCGGTACAGTACCGCGATCGAGTAATCGAACGGATGCGGGCACTGGGCACGGTTTCTCAGGAAGAAGCCGATCGCGCGAGGCGATCGCGAATTGATATCAATCCCAAAGCTCGTCAATATTTGCAAAGTACGATCGCTCCTTATTTCTACAGTTATGTATTTGACGAATTGGAGTTTTTGCTAGGGGAGCAGTTAGCCAGAGAAGGCAATTTTATTGTAGAAACAGGTTTGAATCCCGGCCTGCAAAAGTTGGCGGAAAGTTCACTCAGAAATGCTGTTGAAAATGCGGGAGCCCGTGCAGGTTTTTCTCAAGGAGCCGTGGTAACTCTCAATAGTACAACCGGGGAAGTCTTAGCTTTAGTTGGGGGCGTAGATTACTTAAAAAGTCAGTTTAATCGGGCTACCCAAGCTTTAAGACAGCCCGGTTCTACATTTAAGATTTTTACCTATGCAGCCGCCCTGGAACAGGGAATCTCACCCGATAAAACTTATTCTTGCGCCCCCCTTTCTTGGGGCGGACAAAGTTACAGCGGCTGCGAAAGAACCAGCGGTAGTACAGATATGTATCGGGGTTTAGCACAGTCGGAAAATGCAGTTGCTTTGAGAATTGCACAAGATGTCGGTTTAGACAATGTAGTGGGAATGGCTAGACGTTTGGGAATTACTTCTGAACTGCGTTCTAACCCTGGTTTAGTATTAGGTGAAAGTGAAGTTAATGTGTTGCAATTAACGGGTGCTTTCGGGGTTTTGGCCAATCGGGGTTTGGGAAATCGCCCCCACGTAATTAAGCGAATTATTGACAGCAGCGATTGCAAAGATCGAAATGATTTTAACAGTTGCCGGGTAATTTATGAGTATCAAAAAGATGGCGTTGCCAATCGGCAGTTAGTTTCTGAAGCAGTAGCGGATACGATGACTGATATGCTGCAAGGTGTGGTGCGGGGAGGTACGGGTAGCAGTGCAGCTTTGGGATTGGGAGAAGCTGGAAAAACAGGCACGACTAATGATAATAGAGATTTGTGGTTTGTCGGTTATATTCCGAGTCAGCAACTGGTGACAGGAGTTTGGTTGGGAAATGATGATAATTCTCCGACTGGGGGAGGTAGTTCAAATGCCGCTCAGTTGTGGGGGGAATATATGCGGCAGGTGGCGCGTTGAGTAGGTGCGGGGATTGGAAGAATTTTGATACGGCATTGAAATATACAATTTAAATACGGTACAGCTTGTCAACTCAATCTCCGAATCCTCAAGGCAGAACCCATGAAAAACAGATGCTGCGATTGCTTTTCTAAGAGGGCGCGCCAGCTAACAATCCCCGCGATCAATGACATCAATACGTTATTGATTCCCAGGCTGATTAAGGTTAACTTAGCGAGGATTTTTTCAGGGCTTGGGTTGTTCGTCTCCAAAACGATCGCACATATTTTCGTTGGTCGATCGTGTGCAGTACAATAAAGGCCCGGAAAGTATAAGTAATCCAGAAATGTAAATCTCCTGCAAAAGTTACAACCGCTGTATTTTTAGGAAAGATACAGCGTACTCCAGGTTTATGAAGTATATCTACATGGAATATATCGAATATGCTGTATCTTTGTCTTAAAAGCTGGTCAAGGATTTGACCGGATTGCTGATTTTACAAGGGGTCAAAATTTGATTAGATTAAGCGAAGGTTTAAGCTTTGCTCAGTTAGCAAGCACTCAAAATACTCAGGGAACTCTCATCAAAAATGTCTTGACAGGAGAGGAGTTAGGTGTCATAACAGGAGTGAGTGGCAATGCGATTACATCCGCTAATTTCCGGTTAATTTAGGGAAAGAAGAAAAGTACGAGTCCCATTCGATCCAAAAGGAATCTCGCACTTCTACCAATTTTAAAAGGTCTAGCAAAAATTTAACGATTATTCATACTTTCTGCCGCGCCACTGAGTAAGCTGATTTAAAGCAGAAATGAAAATTAGCAAAAACGCCAGCGGATCGGCTAACGGTGACAGCCAAAACAGCCATTTATTGGATACCTGAGTTCGATCGTAGGAAGCCGAGTCTTTTAAATCTTTTAGGACTTAGGCAATTGGCACATATATAGCAATCCTAAGTGATTTTCTATATCTGTAAAATCTGAAAGTCTTGCTATACAAGAAGTCTAGGAAGACAAGAGGGTGTTGTGTTGTGAGACTCAAATCAGATTGCTATATATAGTTGCTATAGTGCTATATATCATTTCTCGCAGCAAGGCGACAATCATCTAAGAGAGCATTAAGTTCTTCAACGACTAGCCAGGGGTTTCGACCTTTCAAACAAGCTACGATTGCTGCTTCATAGGGATTTCTGCCAGTTTTTTTTACTGCTGCGATCGCCTGTTTGTTAGACAATCCCCGCCCGCTGACCAACCAAGCAGCCAAAACCTGTCCTGTACGTCCGATCCCCCCAGAACAGTGAACTACTACCCGTTCGCCTTTGCTATTTGCAGATTCCAAAAAAGGCAATATGTGATCGACTAAAATATCGCGATCGACCAATTCAAAGTCTGCAATCGGTGCCCAGCAAACTCGATCGCACCCAAAGATGTTCCGATATGTTGCCAGTAAATCAGTGTAGCGGATGAGTTGCGTCTGAGCCAGCAAGCAGCAAACTTGCTTGATATTATGTCCCTGCATAAATTCAATCCACCCAGCAATTTCTGCATCGCGGTATCCTGGTCTGGCTGCACCAAACACAATTAATTCATTCTCTGAAGCCGCAGCGAATTTGTGCATACTGTTTTCAATATTTTTACCTATAATTAAGAAAGACGCACAACTCCTGAATCAACAGTGAAAAACAACAGCTCGATCGCCTTAATGAACTGGCTGCAACCCAAACCAGAAACCGTTTTGCTGTGCGACTCAATAGCAGCAGCTTCTGACATGGCATTCATGCTCAACGGTGAGTGGGATGGGTGCAATAGTTTGGTGCTCCCTAAATCCGACAAGGTAGCAATTGAAGCAGCCGCTAGTTTGCTGGAGACATCGTGGTGCTACCAAAATACTTGCGAACCCGTTTTAATTCGGCTAGAAGTTGACGAATTGCTGCGCCGTTATGCGGTTGGAGACAGGTTTTTTATTAATGCTAACTTGCGATGCGCGCAATTGAGCGAACTTTGCTTGGAAAACATTGATTTGAGTTATGCTAAATTGAATTTGGCTAACCTCAGTGGCACTAATTTAAGCAAAGCCAACTTAATGGCGGTACAGATGCCAGCAGCAAATTTGAGTGGCAGCAATTTGAGTAAATCGCAACTTGTGAGGGCGAATTTATCAGGAGCCAATTTATCGGATGCTAATCTCAGAGGTGCTGATTTGAGTTATGCAGATTTAACCAATGTTTGCTTAATAGGTGCGGATTTAAGAGGTGCAAATTTAGCGAGAACAGACTTAAGAAAAACTTCCTTAAATGGAGCGATCGTTGAGTAAAATTCGGGGCAATATCGAGGACGGGCAGGATGCCTATTCCACAAAAAAACAGCCACCAATCGCCCCAGATTCGAGCGCGAGAAGCAGCATCTTTCAAATCGAGCGATCGCGCCCATTCATTCCCCATGAGCGATCGCGCCGAGAGCTATCAGCGTCGCTTTCTGTGCTTCAGTTAAACCTCTAACCCCAGTAATGTTCATGCCTTCGTAGAGTCGGGGTACTTTCAGTATTTTTAGGCACTCACCCGTATTGACATCCCATAGCCTTGCCGTTTCATCAGCACAGCCACTTGCTACAGTTTGACCATCCGGACTAAAACTGACTGAGTAGATTTCACGGGTATGTCCGGTGAGAGTTCTGATACATCTTCCAGTGCTGACATCCCATAGCCTCACCGTTCGATCGCAACTACCACTAACCAAGGTTTTTCCGTCTGGGCTAAAAGCAACTGACCATACCCAATTGGTATGCCCAGTCAATGTTTTGATGCAGTTACCCGTATTGACATCCCACAACTTCAACGTTTGATCGACACTAGCACTAGCTACGATTTGACCATCCGGACTAAAGGCAACCGAAGATACTTTATTTGTATGTCCAGTGAAGGTTTTTAAGCAACTGCCAGTGCTGACATCCCATAATTTTACACAGTCAAAACTGCTACTGGCTAGGGTTTTACTGCTGGGACTGAAAATGACGAAAAATGTGGAGAGGAAAAATATGGAATTGCTAGGTTCGGTACAAGTTCGGAAACATTGACCCGTTTGACAATCCCAGAACCTGATACTCTGGTCAAAACCGCTACTGGCTAAAGTTTTGCCATCTGGACTAAAGGCAACTCCATATACCCAATCAGTATGTCCTGTGAACGTTTTTATGCACTTGCCCGTATTGACATTCCATAACTTCACCCTTTTGTCAGCACCCCCACTAGCGATTGTTTTACCATCGGGACTAAATGCGACTCCTATGACTGCTTTAGTATGTCCCGTGAACGTTCTCACGCAACTGCCAGTATTGACATCCCACAGCCTCAGTGTAGTGTCAATGTTGCCACTAGCTAAGAGCTTACCGCAGGGACTAAAAGGAACTGCTAATACACAACTGTTGCATTTATATCCGGTGTAAGTTTTGAAACATTTGCCTGTTTGACAATCCCAAAACCGAATTGTACGGTCCAAACTACCACTCACTACTATTTGACCATCTTGACTGTTGGCGTAGCCTGGGCGTAGCGCATAGGTAACGGACTCTACGCGATCGCTATGTCCGATGAAGGTTCTTGCACAGCTACCCGTGCTAACATCCCACAACTTCACCGTTTTGTCAAAACTACCACTCACTACGGTTTGACCATGGGGACTAAAAGCGACTGATGTGACTACACTGCTATGTCCCGTGCAAATTTTAACGCACTGACCATCACGGATATCCCAAAGCCTGACTGTGCAGTCAGCACTGCCACTCGCTAGGGTTTGACCATCCGGACTGAAGGCGACTGCATAGACCGAATTCGTATGTCCGTACAACGTCTTAAAGCACTTGCCTTTGCGTACATCCCAAAACTTTACCGTGCTGTCAGCACTAGCACTCGCTAAAATTTGACCATCCCGACTAAAGGCGACTGAATAGATTTCATTCGTATGTCCGGTGAACGTTCTAACGCAACTATCAGTCGTGACATTCCACAAATTTACTGTGTTATCAGCACTACCACTCGCTAAAATTTGACCATCCGGACTGAAGGCGACTGAGTAGACTATATTACTATGTCCGGTATAAGTTTTTAGACAGATGCCAGTACGAACATCCCAAAGCTTCACTGTGTGGTCATAACTACTACTCGCTAGGGTTTGACTATCTGGACTCCAAGCAACTGATTTTACCCAGTGGGTGTGTCCCTGAAAGGTCAAAAGTTGTTTGCCTTTTTGCACGTCCCACAGGTGAATATTATTATATAGATCGGCCGTCGCCGCACATTTGCCATCTGGTGTCAGTGCTAGTGACGTAACATTACCCAATATGTCAGAAAAAACCGATTGACACAGGTCAGAATTGGCGAAATTGACATTGTGCAAGTTTATCCCCTGGAGGTTGGCTTGCCAAACCGTTAGATTTGAAAAGTCATAACCGCTTATATCTACCTGTAATTGACGAAGTAGATTGATAATATTTCCACTTACATATCCGGTCTTTAGGGGCGGTTTCCCTCGTAGCATCTCAAGAATTTGACATAGACAATTTTCGAGAGTTTTTGAGTCGCTAAAACTCGTAATTAATCGATTGATCGCTGGTTGAATAATGAGGCGAAGTTGAGTATCTATCACATAATCTTTGGCTTGAGATTTAACCAGAGCGTGACTGCTAAAAAGTTGAAGGCGATCGGGTTGAAAGTTAGCATGTTTATTAGAATTTTCAACCTTTAAACATTCAACCTTTAATCCAATAATTTCTTCACAAATCTGCTCAATGAATCGAGTAATCACGTACTCCATAACGACAGGTTGTTGTGTAAAACCATCGGCAATTTTTTCAATCAATGACCGACGTTGCAAAGAGGCTAGTGCCTGTAGGAGTTCGCTAGCTGATATGGGGGAGACAAAATCCTCTTGTAATTGCTCTAACAACACTGGTTCGCGATTGATGGCTAACCAGTACATAATCTCTTGTTCTATATCGCTCAGTCGCTGAAATTGCCGCTCTAACAAATCGCGGATATCATCAAAAATAAACGAACCTTGCTTTAAAAATTCTAAAAAGCGAGAAATACTGCTATCAAAAAAATCTGTTACGCCTGAAGCTACTATCTTTAAAGCTAAGGGATTCCCGCCATAGCGTGAAATCACGCTTGTCCATTCATCTTCTGATCCAGTAAAAGACCCCTTCGCAGAGAAAATTTTTCGTCCTTGAACTTCGGGTAAACCTGTCAGTTGCAAGCAGCGAACGGGTAGGGTTTCGCCCTCTAAAGCGGTTATTCCTTGTGGTTTCTCGCGACTGGTTAGTATCAAGCTGCTGTTGTGGTGTGTTTCCCCAACACATTTGAGTAACTCACCGTAACCTTCATATCCTTCTCGAAAGCGTCCCATGGGTGAAGCAAAGCTATGCCGCACTTCATCGCCTGCTTGCAAAACCAATTCAGCATTATCCAAAACTAGCAGACAGCGCGAGGAGCGTAAATAATCGATCGACCGCAAAATTCTGCCGTCCAAGTTGGTTGGCAAGTTTATTTCTTCTTGGTTGGAGAGAAATTGAATCAGTTCTGCCAGTATCTCTTCTACCGGAGGGGCATTGCGGAGACTTCGCCAAATCACAAATTCAAATCCTGATTGTAGTTGTTGGGCAAGCTTGGCAGCCAAAGCTGTTTTACCAATCCCTCCCATCCCCAGCAACACTACTAAACGGCAGTTATCCTGCACAATCCATTGTTCTAGAGTTGTCAATTCGTCACTACGACCGTAGAAAACCGAGACATCGGGTGCTTCGCCCCAATCTTGGTGTCTGTTGGCCATCAAGAGGGAGGATTCCACATCTACAGACTGGGATAGAACCCGATCGCCCAAGTCAGAGATCGATCGCCAATCGATCGCCAATTTTCCACAAATTTCGACAAAAGTCGCATAATCAACGGTTTTTCCCGTGAGGAACCTGCTGAGAGTGGATAAAGCGAGTCCTAATTCTTCAGCACAGGCTCTTTGGCTGGGAAAGCCATTGCGCTTGAGGGCTAATTTGGTTTGCTGAATGCAGTCACTGCGAACTTTGAGCGATCGTGACATACCCTATTCCCCCGAAAGTTATGCAGATTTTAGTAGGTTACGCGGAAGTCGGTAACAAATCAGTACGTTCTCAGTCTCGATCTCGGTCAACGGCAAGTTTTGATGAATTTAGTAGAGATGAGAAGTCCGATGCGGGTTCTAGATCCGAGTAAAAACACTTAGCTAACAAGCTAGGAAGCATCGAGTCGCGCTCGCTTGAACAACATCAGGAAAAGAAGGAAGAAATAACTATGGCAACCATCAACGGCAACAACAGCAACAATAACCTTCCGGGAACAGAAGAAGCCGATCGCATCCGAGGATTAGGCGGTGATGACAAGCTAGGTGGTAAGGGTGGCAATGACGAGATATTTGGAGGTCTCGGCGCAGACACGATTGATGGCGATCGGGGCGATGACAGACTTCTCGGCGATTCCAATGGCACTGTTTTTGGTGGTGGTAACGATGTCATTACTAGCTCGAATACCCCGTCGGCATCTGAGTTCGACGAAAGGGTGAATCCCTTGTTTTCTGCTTTCGACGAACCCTTCGGTTCGTTGTTTACTCATACTCCAAACGACGATCTTCTCGGCGGCGATTCGGAGGGCAGTGTTTTTACTGGTGGTGACGATGTCATTACTAGCCCGAATATCAGGTCGGCACCTGAATTCGACGAAACGGTGAATCCCTTGTTCTCTGCCTTCGACCAACCCTTCCGTCCGTTGTTTACTCATACTCCAAACGACGATCTAATTCGGGGCGGCATTGGCAACGACACCATCCTTGGTGAATTGGGTTTTGACACCCTAATTGGCGACTCTGGCAGCGATCGCATCAGAGGCGGGATAGGCAATGATTTGTTGCGGGGGGGCGATGATGACGATAATCTCTCTGGTGACAGCGGGGACGATACAGTATTTGGCGATCGAGGCGACGATAACATTAACGGTGTCTCTGGTGACGACATTCTTTCAGGTGATTTTGGTTATGACACCATTAACGGCGGATCTGGTAACGATAGTCTGGATGGGGGGAACGATA
The DNA here is from genome assembly GCF_036705715.1 of Microcoleus sp. AT3-D2. Classification (NCBI taxonomy): domain Bacteria; kingdom Bacillati; phylum Cyanobacteriota; class Cyanophyceae; order Oscillatoriales; family Microcoleaceae; genus Microcoleus; species Microcoleus sp. AT3-D2. The sequence goes on from NZ_JAUBVE010000063.1 coordinate 42,230, forward strand.
ATGATTGGCTAGATGGGGGAGGGGGTAGAGACTACCTCCAAGGTGGCTTCGATGACGATACCCTCATAGGTGGAAGGAACCATGACACCCTGGAGGGAGGTAACGGGGAAGACGTTCTTGACGGCGATTGGGGCAACGATTTATTGAAGGGCGGTGAGGATAACGACACACTCTTTGGCGATACTGGCAACGACACGCTTTACGCTAGCACTGAGAACGAACAGTTTGGCTCTTTTGAAAGTAATGAGCTTGACGGCTTCACTGGCAAGGATTTACTGATCGGCAGTCGTGGTCAAGATATACTCGTGGGCGGCGAGGATCAGGATACCCTCATCGGTGGTGCAGACAACGATTTGCTCGTAGGAGGTATTAATGAAGGTGCTGGCTTTGATGATAAAAGCGATATTTTCAAGTTTACCGGAGACGAGTTCAACGGCAGTTTCGGGAACGATACTATCCGAGGGTTTCAGCCTGGATTGGACAAAATTGAGTTCGGTTTCGATATTTTACTTAATAGGAATTTCGATCCGAAAAATCCAAATCAGGAGTTAACCCTGAAGAATTTCGAGCTCCTCGATTTTAACGCGGGCGGGAATATTAAAGGGGCAGACGGGGTGCTTAACTCACTAGATGGTCCATTTGTGACGGAATTTAATGGCGATCTAATTCTCAACCTACCAGAATCCGGCCAACTCTTCTCTGCAGACAATCAGTTGCTAGGTACGATCGAATATCTGAGAAACGGTCAGCCTATTAATTTCGACGGCGGTACTATTTTGATTGAGTCCACCTTCGATTCAGCCTCGCTGGTTGAGAACGATTTCATCTTCTCTTAGATTCTGTAGGTTGAGGCTACTGCTGCACGGCTAGGCTTTGGATCTGTGCAAACTGAATGATGTCTGGCAACAGTAGCAGTTATGAACGAGCGATCGCTCTCTTTCCCCTTTCACAAAAGCTCTGCAGATTATCTTAAGGCAATTTACTCGAAAGTCGGTCACAAGTCAGTACATTCTCAGTCTCGATCTCGGTCATCTGGGTGTTTTGATGAATTTGTAGATGGGATTAGAGGGAAAACAACCTCTAGTAAGCTGCAAGCCATCGGTTGCGAGAATTAGTAGCCCGAACATTGCAGCAAATAGGCAACGTCTTGAAAACACAGTTGAGGATTTTCACCATGAAGAAAAGTGTATTAACGATCGCCCTCGCTACAGCAGCACTCTCTTTAGCTTTCTCTGGGTCGGCTAACGCAGGGCCAGGAGTCGTGCTCCAGGGTCTCAGGTTGAACGGCTGGAGTCTGAACGGCTTGCACGTCAACGGCGTGAGATTGAAGGCTGTCGTGCTCCCGGGCACGAGTATGCAAGCCACAAAACTGCAAGGCATGGAATTGCAAAGCCTTAAAGTCGAAGGTGGACAGCTTGTAGGCGTAACGCGAGTTGCTGCTGAATAGTTGCTAAAGATAACTGAAAGCCAGATACCCGACTTCTCAAAGAAGCCGGGTATCTGAACCCCTGGCAGAAATTGAAACTATGAAAAAGACATTTATATACAGTTTTGTTGTTGTTTTTCCGGTGTTGCTTGTTAGCTGTGGAGTGTTTGCAAAGAATCAAAACACAACTTATAAAACCGAACTAGACACCAGCGCGACTGCCTCGACGACTGAAATTGTTAAAGGCAAAGACTTAAAAGGCGCACAGTTTAACGCAGTTGACGAGCAGGGGAGAAAGCTGAACTTTCAAATCAAAGATGTTGAACTAGACCCAAAAGACCCGGAAAAAGAAACCTATCTTTACACAGTCTTTTATCTAGATTCTGCTGATTCTCAATCAGGGCTATTTCGTTCTAGACAGTAGGCAGGGTTTAGGTTTAGAGTTTAGAAGTCGGATTCACCCTAACTTATGATTTATGAGTTCGCTAGCAATTGTAGAAGCATTTTCGGAATTACCCGACCCACGGCGTGGAGCGGGCTGTCGTCATGAGTATGCGGTCTGTTTAGCGTTATTTACCCTGGCGATTAGCGCAGGATGTGGTGGTTTTCTAGCCATCGGGGATTGGTTAAAGGCTTACCGCGAACCTCTGATTGCGCTGTTTGGGTTCCCGAAGCATGGGATTCCTTCCTACAGTACGCTTCGTCGGACGTTACTGGACTTGGATTATCAATCCGGCTCTTCTGAGTTTATGGTGTAAAATGTACCTAATAATACATTTACCGTTATGAGCTTCCATCTAGACTATCTAT
>NZ_JAUBVE010000064.1:0-43867 GCF_036705715.1 Microcoleus sp. AT3-D2
TGAATTAAATTTAATTGAAATTTTATGGCGGTTTATTAAGTATGAATGGATTGAAATATCTGCTTACAAGAGTTGGGGAACTTTTGTTACATCTGTGGAAAAAATCCTGAAAGAATTTGGAGAAAACTATGTAATTAATTTTGTCTAGCTACTTAGCAAGCTGTTGTTAAGGGCTGTCCAGATTCCGGCGCTGCTACTCGTAGCAATCGTCGCGCCTGCATTGCTAAACAAACTGCGATACCAATCGAGGGTAAAGCCACGCCAAACGGCATTGAATCTGGAGGCGTTAAAGGAGTAAATAATTAAGATGAGAATTGGCAAGTAAAGAAAGGCAAATGCTAGTACAGCTTGTACCCAAAGCCACTTTTTGCCGATCGCCCGCACAAGTAAATCTAGTTTTGTTTTAGTCATTAGTCATTAGTCATTAGTCATTAGTCATTAGTCATTAGTCATTAGTCATTAGTCATTAGTCATTAGCGCCTTTTAACCTAAAGGCAGGGTGCAACGATTTGTGTATACCTTACCTTATTGATTTTCGTCAGACACGCGGAAGTAAATTAACACAGGAATCAATATGATTACCGTCAACAGCATAGAAAGTGCCGAACCAAAAGGCCAATCGCGGGCTTTCATAAACTGATTTTGAATCAAATTTCCCACCATAACTGTTTTAGAACCACCCAATATATCCGGTGTTATGAAAGCGCCGACAGCGGGAACAAAAACTAAAATCGAGCCTGCCACAATACCGCGAGTTGTTAATGGTAAAAATACACGCCAGAAAGTGCGAATATCATTTGCCCCTAAATCGTGAGCGGCTTCTACCAATGAAAAGTTGAAGCGTTCTATGCTAGAATATAAAGGCAGAACCATGAAAGGTAAATAGCCGTAAATAAGACCGATCGCCACAGCGAAAGGCGTAAAAAGCAAGTTTAACGGTTCGCTAATAATTTGCAGGCTTTGCAGGGCTGTGTTAACTACTCCTTCGCTACGCAGGAGTATGATCCAGGCGTAGGTTCTCACTAAAAAATTAGTCCAAAATGGAATAATTACTAGCAAAAGCAAAGCATTTCGCCAGCGGGGAGTACGGGTGGCGATGAAGAATGCTAGGGGATAGCCAACTAACAAGCAAGCAGCCGTTGTTAGAAAAGCCAGCCAGAGCGATCGCCCAATTACTCCTAAGAAAAGTCCACTGAACAAACGCTGATAGTTGCTGAGAGTAAATATCCAAGTAACGCCGCCGTAAGTACCGCGTTCTAAGAAACTGTACAAAAGTACAATTAGCACTGGCAAAATGAAGAAAACCATCAGCCATGCGGTAGCGGGAAATAAGAGCAGCAACAGGCTAGTCTGCTGGCGGTTTTTGACACTCATTATTCACTCAAGCGAAATTTATCACATAATGCAACACATTTTATATCAAATCCGCATTTTATGAATTATGTCATCATTAATAAATTATCAAGAGGTACGCAATGTCAGCAGAATCGTCAACCCCAAAAATAGTCGTCGTCGGGGCAGGATGGGCCGGTTTAGGCGCTACCTATCACCTAGCCCAGCAAGGCTATGATGTCACCCTGCTAGAAGCAGGCCCTTATCCGGGTGGCTTAGTTGCGGGGTGGAAAACCGCCGGCGGGCGTTCCGTAGAAGCAGGCATTCATGGCTTCTGGTATCCCTACAAAAACATCTTTTCCTTAGTCAAGGAATTAGGTCTCGATCCCTTCACACCTTGGACTCGTTCTTGTCAGTATTCACCGGCCGGATTGGAAGTAGAATCGCCGATTTTTCAGGACGAACCGCGCCTTTCTACACCGTTAGGAACCTTTCTTTACACTAGATTTAAAAGGCTGCCATTAGTCGATCGGCTTTCAGCCTTGCCCTTACTCTACGCTGTCCTAGATTTCGACAATTCCGACGAAGCTTGGCGCAGGTACGATCGCGTCACAGCCCGCGAACTATTCAAACAGTTTGGCGTCTCTGCAAGACTGTACCGCGATGCTTTTGAACCAATGTTATTAGTAGGTTTATTTGCACCAGGAGAACAATGTTCTGCCGCCGCAGCTTTGGGAATGCTTTATTATTTCATATTAGCACACCAACCGGATTTTGATGTAGTTTGGTGTCGCGGAACTGTGGGAGAAAAAATCTTTCGTCCCTGGGTCGAACGCCTGGACAAACTCGGTGCAAAAGTATTGACAAAGCAGCGAGTTACTGATTTAATAGTTGACAGCAACAACCGAGCCACAGGCGTTGTTTGCGGCGAACAAACCTTCGAGGCAGATGCAGTTATTTTTGCAGTTGGCGTCACGGGAATGCAAAAAATTATCAGCAGCAGCCCAGCTTTGCAAAGCCGCCAAGAGTTTCGGGATGCCATGAATTTGGGTGCAGTGGACGTGTTAGCTGTTCGCCTGTGGTTTGACCGAAAAATTGACATTCCGCTGCCTTCTAATGCCTGTTTTGGATTTAGTTCAACTACGGGTTGGACGTTTTTTGATTTGAATGCTTTGCACGACGAATTTCGAGCCGAACCGGGAACAGTTGTCGAAGCTGACTTTTATCACGCCAATCAATTAATTCCCCTAAAAGATGAGGAAATAGTTTCCTTAGTTCAGCGAGATTTAGCCACTTGCATCCCCGCTTTTCGGGAGGCAAAAGTAATTGACAGCAGCGCGATTCGGCTGTCGCGGGCTGTGACGCATTTTGCCCCTGGCAGCTATCAGTATTTGTTGCCTGCAGTAACAAGTTATGATAATGTATTCATGAGCGGCGATTGGGTTGTAACCCGTCACGGTTCTTGGTCGCAGGAAAAGGCTTATGTTACTGGCTTGGAGGCGGCTAATTTGGTAATTTCGCGTTTCGGACTTGGGAACAAAGCGGCAATTATTCCCGTGGAAGCTGACGAACCGCACATTCAAATCGGGAGAAAGATTAATCAGTTTACTCGCAGTTTGACTAAAACCTTCATTCCAGATTTTTGGCTGCCATAATTTTTAGTCATTAGTCATTAGTCATTAGTTAATAGTTAGCGGTAAGGTGCAACTATCATCACCCTAAATAATGAGGATCTGCATCTAGGAATGCTAACACGCTACTCATAGCGGTAAGGTGCAACCTAATGACTGATGACTAATGACTAAGGACTAATGACTAATGACTAACAACTATCGCCAATAAGGCCGGCCCTTCCAAAAAACTCCCACCGTAACTCCTATTAGTGCAGTTTCTGATAAACTCGCTAAAGAAGCAGGTATGGGCAGGAATGACTTTAACAGCAAACCTAGGAGTAGGCACAAAACTAAAACCCACAAACTCACTCGGTTCAGCAAAAATTGCTGCTGCCAATACTCTAAAAAGTAAACCGCTAAAGCCCCAATTCCCAATGCGATAGCGAAAGGTATCAATATCCCCAGCGAGGAACCGAAGAGAAGCGTAAAGATTTTCCCGAATACTTCCGACTGAATCAAGCCCCACGCTAAAAATAACTCCAATCCAACCACGATGCAGTTGACGAGGGCGGAAATTTGGAGCATTTCTCGCCAAGGTAAAAGTTTTAAGCGCCGCAGAAAATTGTTCACGATCGGCAGATTAGGTAGGTTGCTTTGATTTTATAACAGTTTTGCCCTGGCGATCGACCTTTGATGACAATTTGTGAAGTAAAATAAAGATATAGAGCAGTCTCTTGACAAATTAACCCAGAGTACCTGCCTATTAGTTGTTGGAACCGTGAAAGGAAAAAAGTTATGGTGGAGAACACTGTCGATTGTGCTGTAGCTTGCGTCAATGGCTGCGTTCTGGGCGACAAGTGCCCGAAGCGGGAATACGCAGAAGCAACGTCAAACTTTATTGAAAATACTTCTCTGGATAAAATGCTAGAAATAGCAGAGGAAGCCGTGAGAAGGAAACGGATGGAACCCCCCAAATGGGTAATTCCTGATTTTCCCGAATAGAATTAGCCTCCCAATTAAAAAGCGATCGCCCATTTCAAACGGGCGATCACTTTTTGTATTCCCAATGAAATAGCTGAGCCGAATCAATATATTTCCTGGGATAGAAGCTAAAAGCTTAAAGAGTAATTATAATATTACTTAATTATAGCCATCGGCAATTACTAAAAACAATTCAGTTAAAGCCAAATTCGGACATTTTTAATTTAATTGAGTTCCAAAACAAACAGGAGCAAGTATCGTGGCCCAGCAAAAGAAAAGCACCGCAAAAACAACAACAGAACGCGATAATTTGGGCGATTTGCCTCAAGAAATTACCGAATCTTACGGTACCGGCGTCATCGCTCAACCGGGATTGAGCGATGACGACATAACAACCCTGCAGGACAGCAGTTCAGAATACTCTTCCACCAGTTCCCAAATCGGCGGCGAGGATGGCGATCCGGCTGCGGAACAAGAAAGTGCCACTGGCGAGCAATCGGTGGGCGGAACCGCGCCTACTCCCGACCTGGATATTGTTGACGAACTCGGAGCTGCTGCGGGCATAGAATTGCCAGATGGGGCTATTTTGCACACAACAGATATGCTGGAACATCGAGATGAAAGTCGGTGGGAATTAGACCCGATTTCTGCGGAAGATTATCAGGAACGACCAGATTTTTAGGTCTATTTTTTATTAAAAAATAGGTAGTATAATAGGAGCGGATTCACCAGTATTCATACTTCATCTCCCAAGTATTTGTAAACCCGCCCCTGATCACTTTTGCTCTCGCAACACATATCCAACTCCCCGAACAGTATGCAGCAGGCGTTTTGAGTTACTTGCTTCTAACTTAATCCGTAACGCACGAATATACACTTCAATAATGTTTGACTCGCCCATAAAATCATAACCCCAGACTTTTTCTAAAATTCGGTCGCGGGTAATCACTTGGCGGGGATTTCGCAGCATAAAATCTAGCAAATCAAACTCTTTGGCAGTGAGTTCAATTAGTTGATTGCCTCGATAAACTTCACGAGTTAAACCATTCAAGATTAGGTCTTCAAATTGCAAATTATCCGGGTCATTTGCTTGAGTTCGGCGCAGACGGGCTTTCACTCTCGCGAGGAGTTCTTCCATACTGAAAGGCTTAGTAACATAATCATCGGCTCCAGCATTTAATCCCGTCACGCGATCGGGTACTTCATCTTTTGCTGTTAACATAATTATTGGTACTTGAACACCAGTCGATCGCAACCTTAAACAGATGTCTAATCCAGAGATGCCGGGAAGCATCCAATCTAAAATTAATAAATCCGGTTGAGCATCACGAGCCATCATTAATCCATCCAATCCATTGGGGGCGATAGTGACGTGATATCCTTCAAGACTAAGTTCAGATTCGATGAACTTTGCCAGTTTAGGGTCATCTTCAACAAGGAGAATGCGATCGCTCATAGCTGCGGATTCCAGACAGGTAAGGTGATAGTAAAAATACTACCTTCTCGCGGTTTAGATCGGAGCGTAATACGTCCTTCCATGCCTTCGATGAGGCTTTTGGCGATCGCCAATCCCAACCCCGTACCGTCTCTAGAGCGCGTCATTGACTCATCCACTCGGTAAAATCGCTCAAAAATCCGGTTTTGATGGGGGAGAGAAATACCAATTCCGCGATCGCCCACATGAATCATCACCTGCTGTTCCCTCTTTTCTAAGACTAACTCAACTGGTTGTTCGGGAGCAGAATACTTGATTGCATTATCCACTAAGTTAATTAACACTTGTTGTAAACGATCCTGATCCGCACAGGCTACAACATCCTCATCATTTGACACCAAAATAATTTTCCGATTGCTAACTTTTTGACTCATCTCGGCCACCTCAGCCACCAGAGTATTCAGTATCACCGGATTCAAACGAAAGTGCAAGTTGCCACTATCAGCCCGTGCCAAATCGAGCAAATCTTCTAACATCCGAATCGTGCGTTCAGTTTCCCCAACCGCTGTTTCCAGTGCTTGTTGCTGATAGTCACTTAAGTTAGTGCTGCGTCGCAGCAAACTTTGTAAATAACCAACTACAACCGTCAGAGGAGTGCGTAATTCGTGGGAAACATTACCGACAAATTGGCGTTGTTGCTCCCAGGAACCCGATAAGCGAAACAACATCTCATTAAACGTTTGCGCTAGTCCTAAAATCTCATCAGGAGCCTGATGGAGTTGGAGTTTTGCTGCCTGCAAATTATCAGCAGACAAAGTGCTAGCTACCTCACTCATATGTTCCAAAGGATGGAGAGCATGACGAATGCGACTGGCGATCGCCAACATTAACACTAAGATTACCACAATACTGACAACAATTAGACTCCGAATCCCATCATTTAACTGACGTTGCTCATCAGTGATATCTTGAGAGAAATATACCGTACCCAGTAACTGATTTTTAATCCTCAGAGTTCTGCTACAGATCACCAAATAGCGATCGCCCATCTGAACAAAAGTCGGCTGTGCAGGTACTTCCGTCAACGAGATCATCTTCGTAATCTTAGAAGATTGCAGATCCATATCAGGTGAATTCACCAAAAGCATCCCATCATTTCGCTTCACCCACACCATGATTCCTCCTGTGGAAGCTTTATGGACGCTTCGGGTTAAGCCAATTTCTAGTGAACCCATTTCACTATAAAGTTCAACCTGTTCGGGAAAGCGTATTCCAATGTATTCCAGGGTTTGTTTATGGGCACCGACTAGATTTTGCGACCTTTGCCAGCCGGCCCAAAATGCCACACTGCTGAGTCCTAAAATCGATAGTACCAGCAATTCCAGCGTCAGGCGAAACTGAAGCGAAGAGGTGGAAATTCGCTTGCCCGTGACAGGGTTTATAGCAGCTATGACTTGGCGAATTAGCTTCATTTTATCGTCAGGTAGTGAGGAGAATTAAGCATTAAAATGAGTCAAATTCAACTAGATAAAATTAGTATCGCGTAGAACCGACGAAAGTTGGTGCAGCCTCGATCATCGCCCGTTATATTTTAAATTTGTTGATATTTGCTTCGATCGGACTGGTATCTTAAAAGTTTTCCGCAGTGCCTTTAATCTGGTTAAATTCAAATCGTCTATCGTAATCTGTTACACCATAAAGATTAAAACTAATGGTTGGTTTATCTCCGAGTGCTTCCACATGATGAATCGCATCTGGCATTAAGCACAAAACGTCACCAGGAGCAAGCAAAATATCTCCCACTGTTGTAATTTTATCGGGAAACTTGCGAGTTGGCGATCGCTGCCAAAAAGTATTTTTCTCCTGTCCATCAAGTAGCGCCACCAATCCCCAACTGGCATGATTGTGAATCGGAGAAACTGCACCAGGAGCCCAAGCCACCAACTGCACCGTCAGAGGAAAAAATGGTTCATCATAAAGTGTTTGTACTGCCCAGCCTGTCTCAGAGTCAGGCTCAAGGAGAGCAATTTGAAACCAGGAGGAACTATCTAACAACCTGCGGACAAGGGGACAAATTGCCTGGAGTCGTAAATAATCATCACTAATTTGGTCTAATACATCTTCCAAGTCAGTTAAAAAGCGGTAAAGTCGGTAGGGATGGGTGAAATCTTCAATTTGACTTGTAGCCTCAAAAATATTGCACTGTCCATCATTAGTCACTAACCAGTCTTTTCCTGTCATAATTTCTCAACTCGCGGTTAAATTACTGCACTACTAAGTTTCTCATCAGCAATCTTGGGTTGAGCAACGAGGTATCTACAAAGAAACCCGCTTTCTAAGCCAAGAGTGTATAAGTCCTGCAAAGGATAGTCCGGGTTAATCTCCACTCTATAAGACATTCGGGGTAACTAGATGATGCGTTCCTAATTTCCAGATGAATTTTTGCTGAAGAAAGTGGCGTATAAAGTATTCAGAGTTTTATCTCCCATCCATCTCTTCCTCATCTAGCACTCATTTTATTGAGTGTTAATGTAAACAACCTCAAGTCTTGAGGACAACAAAAAGCCAGCAAAATAGCCAGAGAGCAAGAAGTCTCAAGCAAATATCTGGCATGGAACTATTAACAATTTATCTGGGAATCAGACACATGAAAGTAAAATACATTACCACGATCGCCATTGCCACCATTCTCGGTTTGGTAACAACTAATGTTAGCTACGGCAACTTCAAGGCTTCAACAAACTCAAACTCTACAACCGTTTCATCCAAGGTTGCACAATCCAATCCTTGCGCGGGTAAAGCCAATCCTTGCGCGGGTAAAGCCAATCCTTGCGCGGGTAAAGCCAATCCTTGCGCTGGTAAAGAAAATCCTTGTGCTGGTAAAGCCAATCCTTGCGCTGGTAAAGCCAATCCTTGTGCGGGTAAAGCCAATCCTTGTGCTGGTAAAGAAAATCCTTGTGCTGGTAAAGCCAATCCTTGTGCGGGTAAAAGCAGCACAGCAACCCTTCATCCTCAATTCTACACCGAAAAAGGTGTGGCTCTTGATGGTCAGGATGTCGTAGCCTATTTCACCCAAAGCAAATTAGTTATGGGAGTTAGCCAATTTAAACATAATTGGGGTGGAACAACTTGGATGTTTGCTAGTGCAGCAAACCGTGATATGTTTGCCAAAAATCCTGAAAAGTATGCTCCTCAATACGGTGGATATTGCGCCCAGGGAACCAGTGAAGCGCATCTTGTTGTGAGCCAGCCTGACGCCTGGAAAATCGTTAATGGGAAGCTTTATCTCAACTACGATAAAACAGTACAAGCACAGTGGATGGGGGATATCCCTGGTCACATTGCTTTAGCAAACAAAAATTGGCCTGCTATTCTGAATAACAAAGAACTGTTCCGCTAAGCTCAAAGTGATGCAGACAATTACTCCCTTCCTACTACTAGGATTACCGATCTTCTTCTTTGTATGGCTTCCCGCAGCTTCGCTAACGCGGTTTGTTAAATAAGTATTCTTTGAGTGGGAAGGGAGTAAATAATAAGCTGTCCCGCATCTTGCGTTGTATTTTTCGGGCGGGCGGGACGCCCACCCCACAAGAATTTCATCAAACTTGACTGTAAAATTTAGATGCGCCTCAGCTTACGATCGCCAATTCATATAACTTGCTGAAACAAAATTATGATTTCATGGCTTAAATATTTGGGCTTTCATCGTCGAGATAGTACCCCCAGAAACCGGATACCGATCGCCACCATCGTCATGTTAGGTTCGGTTATTTTAGCGGCTGGACTGGTCGCTGCTTGGTTTTCCGGTAACGGCACTCTCGATCGTCTATTTGCCCAACTGCAAGCAATGCAAAATCATCCTCCGATGTGGCTGCAAGTGCCGATGGTAATGGGGGAGTATTTGCTAACACCTACGGTCGCTCTGCTGGCGATTTCCCTGCTAATTATGCGGGTTTCGCCCATACCCCGAACCTGGTCGCGGGCCGTAGTTGTGGGAATCTTGTTGATGTTGGTGATGCGTTATCTGCTGTGGCGATCGCTCACAACCTTAAATGTATCCGCTCCCTTAGATGGAGTATTTAGCATTGGGTTGTTTCTTCTAGAAATTTTCCTCTTGCTTACCAATATCCTTCAGTTATTTTTGATGTTGTGGGTAAAGGATCGCCGGAGTGAAGCGAATCGGTTGGCAATCGATGTAGTTGAGGGTCGATTCACGCCATCGGTTGACATTTTGATACCCACTTATAATGAGCCTGCCTATATTCTCAAACGCACGGTAATTGGTTGTCAAGCCCTCGAATATGCCAATAAAAAAATATATCTGCTCGATGACACCCGGCGTGAAGAAATCCGGCAACTTGCAGAGGAATTAGGGTGTGAATACATCACTAGACCTAATAATTGCCATGCGAAAGCAGGGAATTTGAATCATGCCTTAGCTGATACTCAAGGAGAGTTCATAGTTGTATTTGATGCCGACTTTATTCCTACCAAAAACTTTCTGATTCGCACCGTTGGCTTCTGCCAAGATCCCACAGTGGCCCTGGTTCAAACGCCTCAAAGTTATTACAATGCTGACCCGATCGCCCGTAATCTAGGCTTAGATAATATTATCACACCGGAAGAAGAGGTTTTTTATCGCCAAATTGAACCGATCAAAGATGGTGCCGGCAGTGTAGTTTGTTCTGGAACTTCCTTTGTGGTGAGACGCAGCGCCTTAGAAGACGCTGGAGGATTTGTCACCGAATCTCTTAGTGAGGATTATTTCACCGGCATTAAACTCTCTGCTAAAGGCTATCGCTTGGTATATCTCAATGAAAAACTCAGCGCTGGCTTGGCGGCCGAAAATATTGCGGCTTATGCAACTCAACGCCTGCGCTGGGCGCGAGGAACCTTACAGGCGTTTTTTATTGATTCCAATCCTCTCACTATTCGCGGACTTAAACCGATTCAGCGACTGGCTCATTTTGAAGGACTTCTGCATTGGTTTACCTCAATTCCCCGCGTGGGTTTTCTGTTGATGCCTTTAGCTTATTCCTTCTTGGGCGTGATTCCGATCCGAGCCAGTGTTCAAGAAATGTTGTACTTTTTTATGCCCTATTATTTAGTGCAGTTAGCGGTTTTCTCCTGGTTGAATCATCGATCGCGATCGGCATTACTATCTGATATTTACTCACTGGTACTAGCGTTCCCGCTGGTTCTGACCATCGTTCAGGTGATGCTGTCTCCCTTCTCCAAAGGATTTAACGTCACAGCCAAAGGCACTGTGAGCGATCGCTTTTCCTTCAACTGGAAGTTAGCGCTACCGTTGCTGCTATTATTTATTGCCAATGCGATCAGCTTGTGGCACGTTCTGGTAACCTGTTTGATTCAAGTTCAGATGCACGCATCAGAGCCTGAAATCATCCAGCATTTCAAAGGGTTGGGCATTGGTTGGATTTGGAGCGCCTACAACCTTTTAATTATGAGCATCACGCTGTTAATTTTGTTAGACGCTCCTAAATCAGATCGCTATGAATGGTTCGATCTGCGTCGATTGGTACGGCTTGCGGTGAATGGACAGATTTTTTGGGGGGTGACTACTTTCATTTCTGAAGTGGGGGTTCACGTAGAGATGACTCAAGCCCAATTGCCTGTTATTATTATAGGAGAAACGCTCCCGGTGACACTCACAATTCTAGAAGATAATTTGAGCTTACAAGGGCAAATCGCTCAGATTGACTTGAGTGGTGAATTTCCCTCTGTACAGATCCACTTTGACAAATTGGCTCTGCCCCAACATCGGTGTCTGGTGGAGATGTTGTTTTGCCGTCCAGGTCAATGGAAACGTCCTTGCGCTCCTGGTGAGTTAAAGTCTCTGTTCCTGCTATTTGGGATTTTGTTGAAGCCTCGGATTTTGTTCGATCGCGATCGGGCGATCGATTTCCTGAAGGTCTCAAAAGTTTAGTTCGATCAACTTTAAGAACGAAAAGGTGCTGTATGGAATTTAAAGATTTTATGGCTTTGCTGCATCCTATTTTAGCTGTAGCGATTGTTTTTCCTATGCTTGGTGTTGTTCTCAATATGGCGTGGCAAACTATGCAGCGTCGGAAGCAAATTGCGATCGACACCAAGAGCAAAATTCCACCTGTAGTCGGTTCAGAACACGTCAAAGCAGGTCGAATTCTGTCAGGTTCTGTGGTAGGAGTGACTTTGTTGGGTTTAGCCTACCCGATTTTTGAGCATATTTTGAGCAAGGATGTTTGGAGCAAAAACTCGTTTCAGGTCATTTTCATTGTGCTGATGTTTGTTGCAACTGTCGGCTCTTTGGTCATGCTATATCGAGCTACACCCGCTTTATGGCGCGGCATATTTGCCACCCTAACAGGTACTGGTTTGGTGATTCTTGGCACTCAAGATGGCGTTTATCGGCGAACCAATGAATGGTATTGGTCTCACTACTACATTGGCATCACCGCTGCGCTAATTATGGTTTTCTCCCTTGCCATCATTCAAGACATTTACAAAGACCGCTCAAATCGCTGGCGCACTATCCATGTGATCTTGAACTCGATCGCTGTGCTGCTCTTTCTGGGACAGGGAATGACCGGAACCAGGGATTTATTAGAAATTCCTCTGAACTGGCAGAAACCCTATATTGATACCTGTGATTTCACCAATAAGACCTGCCCAAAGCCGTGAGCGATCGCATTACTTCGAGATTCCAGTCTCAAATGAGTAGAAATTAGACGAATAAACCCGGTTTCTGAATGTAACAAAGTCCTGGTAATCACAGGAATGAGAACGAGAAACCGAGTTTATGAACCCCGGAGTTCGTCACTCCTAATCAGTCAATCGATTTTAGATTTTAGATTTTAGATTTTAGAGGCGACCCCACGGATAAATGCGGGGGCTTGAGGATTTTAGATTTTCGATTTGGGATTGATTCCACCGATAAATCACGTGGCGGGTACCATCAAGAAATTCTTGGTCATAAATCTTAATCATTCTTAATCATTGCGAGCCAAACCCTGAAGACTAACTTGCAAAATCGACAAACCCAAAATTAGCAAAAACAAAACCAGCCCGATCGTACAAGCATAGCCAATTTCCAAATCCTTAAAAGCCCGTTCGTACAGATAATAAACAACAGTCTTAGAACTATTGCGAGGCCCACCCTGAGTCATAATATAAACTTCTTCAAAAACCTTAGTAGCAGAAATCGCCGAAATTACCGCAACTAAAACTAAATAAGGCTTCATCAGCGGCACAGTAATATCCCAGTGCTTTCCCAAACCATCAGAACCATCAATAGCAGCCGCCTCATAAAGTTCAGCCGGAATAGCTTGCAGCCCTGCCAAATAAATCACCATGTAATAACCCAATCCTTTCCAGATAGTAACCGCCATCACGCTAAAGATTGCTAACTTCGGATTAGCCAGCCAAGAAACAGGAGGCAAACCCAACAATTCCCCCAACTGATTCAGCAGTCCAGTCTCAGCAAACAGCCACTTCCAAGCAATCCCGGCGACAACCATTGAAATCACCGCTGGCGTGTAGTATGCTGCACGAAACCAGTTCATCCCCTTAAGTTTTTGGTTGCACAAAATCGCCATTCCCAACGGTAGAACAACCAATACAGGCACAACGCAGGTGAGATACAGCAGCGTATTCGTCAAAGTTTGCCAAAATGTGCGATCGCCCCACAACCTGTAAAAATTCTTCAACCCCACCCACTGCGGCATTTGAGTTAAATCATATTCGTAATTAGTAAAACTCAAATAAAAAGCTTGCACCGCCGGCCACAAAACAGTCAAACTCAAAATAAATAAAGCCGGAAGTAAAAACAAATAAGGCGTCAAATAGCGTCGGGAAAAAGTCACAGACATAGTAATTGGTAATTGGTAATTTTACTCGTTTACTCGTTAACAGGCTCTGCCTGGTAACGCAGATCCGGAGGCTCTGCCTCCAATTTTCCTACTAACCAGCGAGGCAGAGCCTCTGGACATTGATTCCCAGGCAAGGCCTGGGAACCAGTTATAAATCACCAAACGTACCTCATTTTACTAAGAAGTGTTATATGTTATTTAACTCCAGAGAACAAACCCTGCCAGTCTCCGGGAGAACTGCCATTTTCCCCCTCTTTTACCTCAAAAGTAACGTTGCAAGCTTGAGGTTGTTCCAAAGCCTCCACGCACAATTCTGCAATATCTTCCCGACTGACTTTGCCCCTAATATTGTCTCCTTGCTCAAATATTAAAGCTTTGCCTCCCGGTTCTTCAGTCAAAGCGCAAGGTCTGACAACAGTATAAGGTATGCCGCTCGATCGCACACAATCTTCGCCTTTCAACTTCCAAGTCAAAATCCCCCCCAACATATCATTCATCCTGACAGCAGGCGGTTCTTCTTCCAAGTTAATTCCCGGCCGGCCAGGGCGGGTAACTCCTGCCGAACTCACCATCACAAATCGCGGCAAAGTCTGTCCCCCATCAGCTTTAATAGATTCTAACTCCAGTTGAAAAATACCAGGTGTAAATTTCGGGTTGAGCGCACCATCATATTCAAACTTGCTCAACATTAACTGAAAAGAAAAAATACTGCTGGCATCAAATTTAGAGCCATCTTTGACAGTTTTGGCGCGGAATACTGGAATTAACTCATCAAAGGGAACAGTGACTGTAATCCAGATATTGTAAACAGTATCAAACGAATAGCAATACCCAATTCCATCCCATTTAGCTTCGCTGCGAACAATCAATTTGTAGCGCTTGCCGTCTCCTTTGACACGCAGTTGGAGGCCGCTAAATCCTGCGAGATTAAGCGGAGGATCGAAGTTGCGGGTACGCACCGAAGCAAAGCCGCCCGAGTTGGCAGTAGAAACATTGCCTGTGAATATAGCTGTATTGTCTGTCAGCCGGATCGAACTTTCGCTGGTGCCACCCATCACGATGTCGTCGAGCGCACCCCAAGTTTCTTTTAAATCTTGGCTGGGTTTTGTGAAGTCAAAAATTATTTTTTCGCCTGCTTGAATTAGCTGGCGGCGAACAGCTTGCACTAAATTATTGATGCCTTTGTATTCGACGATTTCGGGAACATCGACAACTTCCGGCATATAAAATTTGATGCCTTGATAGTATTTTTCCCGCGTTGGGGTGTCTCCTTCTATCGGTTGAACTTTAGTGCCGGTACAGCAGATAACTGCTTCTATGCCCTCGGTTACTAGCGGTGTTAGGGTTTCTGGCAGAGTGATATCTCCTTCGACTAATTCGACATTTTTGCCGAGAATTTCTGTTGCTCTTTTAGCATCTCTGACGAGGCAGCGTACTTTATATCCCCGCTGTTGCAGCCGCTTGACAACTCGCTTCCCGACGCCGCCGGTAGCACCAGCTACCAGTATCAATTTGGGTTGGTCTTTTTTAGTTTTGCTGCTGCTTCCAAAAAGTTGTTGCAGCCAGCTAATGCTGCCAATGAAGGGAATGACGCCGAAATAAGCCAAGGTTTTGAGAAACCGGCCGGCATCCCATTGGGCGGTTTTTTCTTCAGTCATAAAAACCTCACGGGAGATTGGAAACCCAGTGGCTTTAGCCCTGGGAGGAAAAGCGACACGGGATACTTTAGTGTCCCGTCAATACTCTTAAAATCCATAGTTGTACCCATCCTTTTGATGAATAGAAAAACAATATTTGTGATTGATACCTTGAATTAAGCCCTGGGCTGATGACACATTAAAACTACCAGATGAACGAACAGCAACCCTACCTCTATAAGTCCCAATCTTCTTGCCCAAAGTAACAACGGCTTTTACAATGTCGCCCGTCTGTAAACCCTTGACGAACTTGAATCTAGGAACATACCGAGAAGGAAATCCCAACTTATCTGTGCGACACATCTGCCTTGTACCATGCCCCGTCGCTTTGATGTTTAGGGGCTGATCCGCTAGTACGGAAATATTGGGCGTATCACCAACGCAAGCAGCATCAAAGAAGTGGGTTTTTGGTAATTCCAACCGTATTCGGTTGAATTTGGTTAACCCGCCAGAACCCGTGGAAATCACTTTCCCTGTCTCTTTTAGCCGATTAAACAAAGCCCATCGGGTTGAATTCACAGCAGAGGCATCTTTTAATGGGTACTTAGCCTGTGCCAAGATTTTCTTCAAAATATCGGGCTTTTTTCCTAGGAATATCTTGATATCCTGAGTGTTTTTCTTGGTATTGCAAGGCTCACAAGCTAAACACAAATTAGATACCCTGTTAGTTCCCCCCGATGCTCTAGGCTGAATATGCTCAACCTGTAGCGGTACGTTTTCTGCACTACAATAAGCGCATCGTCTGTCCCATTTATTAAGAAGATATTCACGGACTTCGTAACCAGCTAACACACCCTGCTGGTACTCGACACCTGAAATCTCTGGATTTTCTATCTGCTGTAGATCGAATCTGACTAACTCTTGAAAGATTGTTCTGACTGGTGCAAGTCTTGATAATCTTTTGACCCAAGTTAAAGTTGTTTCTACACGGTGTCGAAGGCTAGGAGCTAACCAACCTTTGGGACGTGTCCGGTTTAGAAATCTCGCTTGACGATACCTTGTGTGCCTGCTTCTGCGACCGCGCCGTAAATAACGACGCGAATCTAGCGATGCCTTAATTGCTTGACCGCGATGAGTTAATTGGGCTACCCAAATTAGCTCAGAACCTAAAATTATAGCTAATCCAGTAACTTTTGAACCGGGGTCAATTTTTAAAATCATGGGTCGCGGGTCTTCAGTTACCTTCTTCCTCAAAATTATTGTGAAAGGGTACAGCCTGAAAACTTTAGCTTTACCAATCTTTAGCAGTTTACGTGCTAATGATGGTTTGCATGGTGTTAATGGCTTGTATTTAGTATCTAGAACAAAGACGTAGTTGGGTTTTAGGATAGACATTGTTGTGTCTCTTCGATTTCTCGTAATGTTAGCTTCGCCAAAGTTTTGAGGGCTTGTTAGGTTTGCAGCACTGTTTCAGTGACCTTAAAACTGTTTAACTGCAAACGACAGAGCAGGAGACTAGCTACGCATCCGCTGGTGTCGTAACCCCCGAAACGGAGTTAGTTAAAACTTAGGCTGGTAAGCACGGCTTCAGTTTGTTTGCTGAAGCCCCGTGTCTTTAGACCGGGGTTGCTTACACTAGCTTCCTCTGAATTGGCTCAAATCTACTTAGCTGCTTTTGTATTTTAATCGAATTTTCGATTTTTGAATGGGGGCGATTTCCTAGCCTTGGGGATAGCTTCGCTAGCGCGGACTTTTTTTCACTTGACAATGGGTGTCGGATGAGTTTGGCTCAAGGGAATCTCAATAATCAACTCGGTTCCCTCTCCAGGGGCTGAAATGCAAGTCAATTTGCCGCCGTGTTGTTCTACCGCAATTTCGTGGCTAATCGCCAAACCTATCCCCGCACCTTTGCCCACCTGTTTTGTGGTAAAAAAAGGCTCAAAAATTTTCTGGCAAACTTTTTCTTCCATGCCCCAACCGTTGTCCTTGATCCGAACTGCTACGGCTTTTTCTCCCGGACAAAGTTCAGTCACAATCCGAATTTGTCCGTACTTAACTGGCTGTTCTTCGCCGCCCCAATGCGAGGATAAATTGTTGTTGACAAAGGCATCTTCGAGAGCATCAATTGCATTTGTCAATACATTCATAAATACTTGGTTGATTTGAACTGCGTAACACTCAACCAAAGGCAAAGAGCCATATTCTTTGATGAGATGAATTGCTGGGCGATCGGGCTTCGGTTTGAGTCGGTTGCTCAATATCAACAAAGCACTGTCCAATCCGTCGTGAATGTCAACGGGTTTAATCTCTGCTTCGTCAATTCTAGAGAAGTTTCGCAGCGACTGAACTATCTCGCGGATGCGGTTAGCTCCTACTTTCATTGAACCCAGCAACTTCGGTAAGTCTTCAACTATGAATTCTAATTCTACTGCTTCTATTTGTGCTTGAATTTCTGGCGAAGGCGACGGATAGTTCTGGTCGTAAAGCTGCAATAAATTGATCATTTTTTGACTGTATTCATTAGCATAGCTAAGATTGCCGTAGATGAAGTTAATCGGGTTAGTGACTTCATAAGCTACCGCCGCTACCAACTGTCCCAAACTTGACATTCTTTCGCTTTGCACCAGTTGAGTTTGCGCCCGCTTCAGCTCGGACATTGCTGTTTTTAAATTAGCAGTTTTTTCCCGTTCTCTGGCGACTGATGCTTGTAGTGCTGTATTTAATTTTTCGAGTTTATCGACTTGGCACAGCACTATATTAATCATTGCTTTTTTCAGTTCCAATGCAGCGTCTATTTCGCATTGTTTCCAAGGCAACGATTTGTACCTCACATTTTCTTTCCACAGCTCGAAGGATTTCCGAGGAGACAGTCGAGGGTTGCCATCTTCATAGGTTTCAACTGGTTTGTTGGGGTTGCCCGCCCAATTTACGGTCTTAATTACTTCCGGGCGAAACCACAAAACGTATATTTTCTGCGTCGGCGATATTGCTATCGCCAAACACCCGCTGGCTGTGTCTTTAAATTCCTCAGCTTCTGGATAGCATTTGGTGAGCGAGTCTGTATAAAAAATTTCTTTATTTAAATGCTCTTGCACCCAATTAGTTAAGTATTTGAGCGCTTCTCCTTGAGGTGTTTGCCCTACTTGATAGCAATTGTCTCCAAATACTATTGCGGCTCCCTGGGCGTTGACTGCTTCTAGCAAATTATGCTGACATTTAACTAACACTTCTGACAGGTTTTCGGACGTGGATATGTCTTCAAAAATCTTGGTTTGAATGGATTTTAAGTGTAGTTTGTAGTCGTAGTCTTCGTTTCCTTCTTTTGATTGCAGTTCTAAGGACATTACTTGCCCGATAAATTCGCAGGCTGCGCGCAATTCATAGTTGAGGTGTTTTGGTGTATAGTTGTGGCAAGCAATCAATCCCCACAGTTTTTTGTCTTTGATTAACGAGATTGACATCGAAGCTGCAACGCCCATATTTTGCAGGTATTCTATGTGAATGGGAGAAACGCTTCTCAATACGCTGAAACTCAGGTTTCGGGGCTGGGTCGTGACAGCATTATTTCCTGAAACAAGGGGGACTGGTTGATAATTAATATCTGGGATTAACCTCAGCCAATTTAACGCATACAGTTGTCTGGCTTGTTTGGGAATATCTGAACTTGGGTAGTTTAATCCTAAGAAAGGACTCAGCATTTCTGCTTTGTTTTCAGCGATTACAGCGCCGTTGCCTTCGTGGTCAAATTGATAGACCATGACTCTATCAAAACCGGATATTTTTCTGACTTCTTCTACAGTTATTTGAGATAACTCCTTGAAATTTTGGGCGCTTTGAATTTTGCTGATAGTGGCTCTTACTGAATGATAAAAGCTAAAAACAGAAAGATTTTCTGGGTTGGTGGCTAATTCCAACTCGACCATCAATACTTCTTCTACTCGGTGGAGGATGCAGTCAAATTCTAAATATTTACCTTTGTTTGTGACAGAAAGTTTAATGGGATTAACGGTTTTTAAGTTTTCATTACACAAACAAAGCTTGAGTTTTTTTAGTTGAACTCGATTGAAGAATAAGCTCAAATTTCTACCGATCGCACTTTCCGGCTCTACTCCTAACAAATCTTGCGTATTTTCGCTGACTTGCAGTATTTCTAGTTCAGGTTCTCGTACAACAAGTAGCACTCCGTGTGGCTGAATGAGCCCCGACATGTGAATCGGTTCTCTGTCGCAGTTTGTCAAGTCAACTTCTTCGAGGGCGGGGATTGTGATTTGTAGATCCATTTTCTTTGTCTTCCGCTGTAAAATTTCGAGAGGGTTCTAATGATTTGAGATTTGAGAGCAAATTGGCTTTTCCATAATAATCTCATATTATTTGATCGCATAACGGCTCGATCCCTTGACGAACACTGAGAATCCATCATGCGAGAATCAGCGAATCAAAAATGATTGAGTCGAAAATCAGCCTGCCGTATTTTTTGCTGTTCGACCAGCCTCAGCCTTCTATAAATTGTACCGACTTGGCTCTTATATACTATCGCTTCCCGATGTTAATTATCATAGCAATTGTTGCCATTCTTCAAGTATGTTTAATAATTCCCCCAAAACTTTAATATTTGTGGTAAAATTTTAGCTGCCGGAAAAGGGGGAGAGAAATGCGTCTCCAGAGCGGCCTACTTACTGAAATCTTAAGTTAAGGTAAGGGTGACAAGATCTGAAAGTCAAGTCACGCTAAGCTCTTTAAGTATACCCAACAGGCCCGACAATTAGACTGATGATCGACTTCAATACAGTTACTGAATTTTCTCATACCTACTGCATAGCTATCTGTGCCTTTTTAGTTCCAGCAAACTTGCTGACTACTTTGCAGACAGCGATTTTGACAGGACTAAACCGACCTCGAATGCAAATTTTGGCGTCTGTAGTTGTCGCCAGCCTTTGGGCTACAGCAATGATATTTCACGTTTTTACCTGGTTCGCGATCGGAGTAGTAATGCTTCCGACATACATCTTGCTAGTTATGGCAATCACTTGTCTGACAATCAATGTCTGGGCGATCGCTCATCCTGCAAGCATGATGCAATTAATTCGAGTTGCGGTATCAATTCTTAGGGGAGGTTTCAGAAGGAAGAAGGATTTAGTTGTCTAAGAGAGAAAGATCTAGTTATCTAGGAACTTAAAAAGAATTTGGCAGAGGGTAATGTGAAAAAAATCAGGGAAAATATTGGTTTCAGAATAGTTTTTCGGGTGGCAAATCGTGCTTCCGAGGGCTGAGTTTTCAGCGGTTATTCCGGTTCGCGATCGCGACAATCTTCTGTTTCCGGGCCGCGGGGATGGATCGTGCAGTTGAGCAGGTAGCCGCCGTCGCTTCTGCCGTAATAGTAGCGGCATCCGATGCAAATTGCGGGAGGTTCGATCGCACTTTGGTAAACCGGATAATCCGCAGTCGCCAGCAGCGAAAAGTCGCGCTGCGTCTGAACATTCCCGATAATAGCGCCGGAGAGTTCGACAGCTTGGCGGATGTTTTCGATCCTGGTGTAAGGCGGCAGGTAAATGTCAATACAAAGGCGTAGGCCCTGGCTATCCCGATCGTGGCGGGTAATAGTGCCTCCGAGCAAACCGACGCGCGAAGCAATAGCCGAGGAAAATTCGCTCAGGGAGGTGCAGTAACCGGAGAAAACGTGAATATGTTCGTCCGTAGTAGCTCTCACAGTCAGGCGAGTGGGAATTCGCAATCTCAGGTAAGCGTCGAGTTCGTCAAAAACCGGTTCGGCGAGGGAGAGCATTTGGCTTGCGTCTTCGTGGTTGAGCCCAAAACCCTTAGAAACCTTGGACACAAGGGCTACTAAAATATCAAAAACTTCGGTTAAGAGCGATTGTAGCCTGCTATCAATGGCGATCGGACATTCTCTGAGCAGCTTTAAATAATCCTCTAACCGATGAGCAATGCGCTGAATGCTGCTAAATCCGAGCATAGCTGCTCCCCCTTTAATCGAGTGCGAGGCTCGGATGAGCTGGTGTATTCTTTGGGGAGCTGGCATGGTATTTTGCAGATATTGCAAGCCTTGTTCGATAATTTGGATCTGTTCTGTGGCTTCTTCGATAAAGTAGCCGATGATCCGCTGTAGTTGTTCTGGCAGCATAATTTTATTCTCCTAAAGGCAGCCGAGTATTATTAGTCATTACTGAGAGCTTTGATAGTTTTGAATCGATATTTCACTGATGAGTTATTGAGGTTTTTAAGCCCTAATCTGTTTTATTCTGACTCACGGCAAGTGTAGTGGCAATGTCGAAAACAGTTAACTCTTAACTGTTGACAGTAATTTTTTTTGCTCCGACGGTAGCGGTTGCTACCCCGAACAGCAGCACCGCAGCACCTGCGAGTACCGCCGGCGCGGGCACTTCCCCAAACAGCAAATAACCCAACCAACTCGCCCCAACCGGTTCAAACAAGATGGCAA
This sequence comes from Microcoleus sp. AT3-D2, assembly GCF_036705715.1. NCBI lineage: Bacteria > Bacillati > Cyanobacteriota > Cyanophyceae > Oscillatoriales > Microcoleaceae > Microcoleus > Microcoleus sp. AT3-D2. The sequence goes on from NZ_JAUBVE010000064.1 coordinate 21,324, forward strand.
GAGTTACCAGAGTTGGGGAAATCTGCATTACGGCCCAGTTCAAAATGGTGTGGCCGACTAACTGAGGCAAAGCGGCCGTTAGCAAAATATAAAAATATACAATGTGGGGGTAATTGGTATAAGTAGTGCCGAAGGCGAAGGGGAGAGGCAGCAGGACGATCGCAGCAATAGTATAGGCGATCGCGATATAGCCACCAATTCCCAGTCCCCGCCGCTGAGCTTCCCGGCCCAGCAGCAAATACAAGCTGACAGCCCAGGAACCAGCCAGAGCAAGGAAATCGCCAAGCAGTTGGCTGCTGCCAGCATGGGCTGCGCCCGCACTTCCGAGAGCGATCGCCATTCCCCCAGTCAGGGCTATAGTAATGCCAGCGATCGACATTTTGCTGAGTTTTTCGCCGAACCAGAAGCGCGACAAAAGCGCTACCCAGACAGGATTAGTGGTGACGAGAGCAGTCGAGGCGGCGATCGAAGTATAAGAAAGTGAGGTAATCCAGAGAGCAAAATGCAGGGCGAGACACAAACCCGCAGCAGCAGCATAGCGCCGAGCTCCCGGTTGCAGGGCGTTCCACTGAATTTTTCGCCAAGCCGGAAGCAGAATTAAAGCAGATAAAGTCAGACGAGAGGCCGCGAGCACCAGACTGAAACCCAAACCGCCCGCCCCTGCTGAAAAGTTAGCGAGACGAATTAAAATGGAGGAAGTTGAGACGGCTAAAACGCCAATAATTAACACTAGGGCGATCGACCAATTAGGTGCTTGTTTCGGAAGATTCATTTTTTAGGAATTGGGCATTGGGCATTGGGCATTGGGCATTGGGCATCGGGCATTGGGCATTGGGAAAATTTATATAGCAATTTTCACATAATGCTGAACACTTTCTGAAGACTTTCTCTTCCCTTCTCTTCTCCTCTCTTCCTTCGCGTCCTTCGCGTCTTCGTTGTTCGTTAAAAAAAAAACGATCGCCATTCTTAAAAAATTCCCATATCCAAGAAATATTAATGTATAGTAGGGGCAGGGCGGGTCTATGAAATTGTATATTATGGGCAATTATTGTTTCCGAACCCGCCTACAAAATTCAACATCAAACAAGTCCGAATCATCTCGTTTCCGGTTGCATCGGTATTATTCAAACAGTTAACAGTCAACAGTTAACAGTCAACAGTCAACAGTCAACAGTCAACAGTCAACAGTCAACAGTCAACAGTTAACAGTCAACAGTCAACAGTCAACACTAATTCCGGTTCAGCCGGAATTGATATTACAATTTATAACTATCTATGGCTCCTACAGTTTTGATTACAGGCGCTTCTCAAGGAAGCGGCAAAGCAACAGCAATTTTATTTGCCAGTAAAGGTTACGATGTAGTTATGGTAGCTCGCCAGCCAGAGAGATTGGCAGCAGCAGCGGTTCAAGTGCAGCGAGAAGGCACTTCCGCTGTAGCTATTCCTGGGGATGTTGGCGACATTCAACAAGTGCGCGCGATCGTCCAAAAAGCCCTAGATGCCTGCGGCCAAATCGATGTTTTAGTTAACAATGCTGGCATTTGTCTCACGGGGGCGATCGAGCACACTACCTCCGAAGACTGGCAGCAATTAATGAATACCAATTTTTGGGGATGCGTTAACACAATTCAAGAAATTGTGCCACATTTTTTGCAACGAAAAACAGGGACAATAGTCAATGTGGGTTCCATTGGTGGCAAAATGCCTTTGCCTCAAATGACTGCTTATTGTGCCAGCAAATATGCAGTAACCGGTTTAACAGAAACTTTGCGATTGGAATTAGCGCCTCAAGGTATTCACGTTTGCGCCGTGCATCCGGGCCTGATTAACAGCGATTTTTTAGAAAGAGCTCAATTTCGCGATCGAGACGAACCCGCAGTCGAATTGCGCCGCCAGCAAATGAGCAAAATGCTGAAATCTGAGTGGGCAACTCAGCCAGAAGATATTGCTAAAGCTATCTGGGATGCTGTGAAAAATCAGCGTGCAGAAGTTACCGTCGGCCCTGCTTTTTTGGCATCGGAAGCTTATCGGTTGTTCCCCGGTTTGATGCAGTGGGCAATGGAAAAAGGCAAGTTGTGAGACTAATTAGTAATGGATAATTGGTAATTAGTAAAGTACCCAGGGCGCACCGGACAAATTATTAGTAACGCGCCTGATTCCTCGTGGAAGCTTCCCTTGAATATATACAACTAAAGAAAGAGACTGGGAAAGCGGCCCGAACACTATAATGGCAAACAAACCAGGAAATACACAATGCAAATCAAAGCACTAGCAGTTAAAAAAACAGGCGGATTGCTTGAAGAATACAAATTCGATGTCGAACCTCCAAAAGTACATGAATGCCTTATAAAAGTGTTAAGCTGCGGCATTTGTCACTCTGACTTGCACATGATTGACAACGATTGGGGTCAATCCAAATATCCCCTCGTTCCCGGCCACGAAGTTATCGGAGAAGTGGCAGAAATAGGGCCGCAAGTGACTCATTTAAAAGTGGGCGATCGCGTTGGTGTCGGTTGGCAAAGGTCGTCTTGTTTGCAGTGCTGCGACTGCTTGCGCGGTAACGAAAATCTCTGCGATGAAAACCAGGGATTAATTGTTACAGGCCCCGGCGGTTTTGCCGATTATTTGATGGTAGATTCCCGCTTTGCTTTTCCTATTCCCAAAGGCATCGATTCCAAAATAGCGGGGCCGCTGTTGTGCGCCGGAACTACGGTTTACGCCGGTTTGCGGAATGCAGGGATGAGTTCCGGGCAAGAAATTGGCATTCTTGGCATCGGCGGTTTGGGACACATGGCAGTGCAGTTTGCGAAAAAATTAGGCAACCGCGTTACAGTTTTTACTACTTCCCAAGATAAGGCAGAATTTGCACATAAAATGGGGGCGGACGAAGCTATTGTAGTAGGAAAAGGTGAAATTCCTCAAGCTCCCAGCAGCAAATTAGATATTTTGTTGAGCACAGTTCCTGCTGCTTTAGATTGGGCTCCGTACATTGATTTTCTCGATTCTGGCAGTGCGCTTGCCTTCGTCGGAGTCCCGGATGCACCTTTGAGCATTCCGTTGTTTCCCCTGCTGATGAAGCAACGCCGAATTGTGACTTCTCTCATCGGCGGTCGCGCTATGATTAATGAAATGCTGTCAATTGCAGAGCAGTTTGAGATTGAGCCGATTGTCGAAGTTTTTGCGATCGCACAAGCGAATGAAGCAATTCAGAAAGTCCGCGACAATCAAGTACGCTATCGCGCAGTTTTGACAGTGAGTTAGATAATGGTTAATGGGTAAGGTGCGCCTAGCGCACCCTACTATAGATATATAAGCAACGAATTAAAGCAAAGAATTAGCATTAATAAAACGACCGTTTAAATCGGCTGGGATCACATTCAAAACAGTACCTAACAAAGCATTAGTAAAACCGAATCTAATATTAGTAGCTTCCACACGGCCGTTGCCATCGGGATCGAGACTTTGCTGCGAGATGCCACCCTTGGCTAACAAACTCGTTCCCCCCGTTATAGTTGTAGGATCGATCAGCAGCAGTCTCGGATCGTTCAAGCTATAACTTACCTCTTCCAAGGAGATATTGCTGCTGGTAAATTCCACACTAATTCCAATCGAATCGCTAGACTTATCAAAATCTACAATTACCGCGTCAGGAACTTCAACCCCAAATACTCTGATTCCCGCTTGATCGACTCTAAAAACAAAGACATCGCTCCCCCCACCACCTTTGTAAATATCCACATCTCTGTCGCCAATTAAAGTATCGTTGCCGTCTCCGCCCACTAACAAATCAACACCTTGTCCTCCGCGCAGCAAATCATTTCCCGCACCCCCATCAAGGAAATCGCTATTTCTATCTCCTGTCAAGAAATCGTCGCCAGTTTCTCCCAAAACATCGTCATCATCTTTGCCGGCGTAAATAGAATCATTGCCGACACCGCCTAACAGACTGTCTTTACCATCGTTGCCGAAAATCCGTTCTGCATCTGACGATCCCGTGACAGTATCATTGCCGCCCACCATCCAAAGTCCCCCAGGAAAACTAGCAAGTTGTCCTGGTGCAAGTGTAATATTTTCAGGAGAATTGTCTCCTACCAAACGAGAGATGCCTGAATTATCTGGGGTGAGTACCATAGTTGTAAACTTTGTGCGATGTGAGCATGGATATTGTGCAATATTCTACAGCTTAGTAGGGTGCGGCAGAACACAGTTACTTTCTCACTCGCGATCGAGCAATCGCTGGTGCACCCTACTAGACAGGTCGATCGCTCCATCTTGGCACAAGCCTGATGGAAATACCCTAGATTAAAATAAAAGTTAAAATTTGAGCCGATGCCAATTATCTTAGTTGAAGACTTGAGCAAAGTTTATCCGGTAGCGATTAAAGAACCGGGGCTTAAAGGAACAGTGCGACACTTTTTTAGTCGCACCTACCGCAATATCAAAGCAGTTGAGGGCGTTTCTTTCAGTATTGAACCGGGGGAAGTCGTGGGGTTTCTAGGTGCTAACGGTGCGGGCAAAACTACTACGCTGAAAATGCTGACGGGTTTGATTTATCCGTCTGCGGGTACGGTGAGTGTGTGCGATCGTACTCCTTTTCGTCGGGAAGCAGATTTTCTGCAAAAAATCACGTTAGTCATGGGGCAGAAACAGCAGTTAATTTGGGATTTACCCGTGCTTGACTCTCTGCGAATTAATGCCGCAGTCTACGGCATTCCCGATGCAGATTATCGACGGCGAGTCGGAGAATTGACAGAGATGCTGTCACTAGAAGGCAAGTTAAATCAGCCGGTAAGAAAGCTTTCTTTAGGCGAACGAATGAAAGCGGAACTGATGGCGGCTCTGCTGCACCAGCCGGAGGTATTATTTTTAGATGAACCGACTTTAGGTTTGGATATAAACGCACAGTTTAGCGTCAGGCAATTTCTGCGAGAATATAACGAGCGCTATCAAGCAACGGTGCTGTTGACGAGTCATTACATGGCTGATATTACTGCTTTATGCAAGCGCGTTTTATTGATTCATGAAGGGCAATTAGTTTATGATGGCAGTTTAGACGGATTACTCGATAGGTTTGCGCCTTATCGGGAAGTTCAGGTAAAATTAGCTAAACCGCTGGCAAAAGATAGTGCTTTTGCTTACGGGGATGTAGAATCTATTGAGGGACAATCGGTGCGGTTTTTGGTGAAAAGGGAAGAGCTGACGGTGAGCGTGGCGAAGATTTTGGCGGACTTGGACGTGATAGATTTGACTGTTACCGATCCGCCAATTGAAGAGGTAATTGGTCGAGTTTTTCGCACGGGAAAAGTGTAATGTTTTTGGCTGTGTTCATTCTCCATAACAGGCAAGATATCTGTTCCACTAGAGTTTCAATGTTTTGTGCAACGGGCAAGATGCCCGTTGCTAACCCCAAAAATTAAATCTACAATTGATATGACAAAATTCATCAAAATTGCTAAAACTTTGCTAGTTACCTACTACGCTTATATGCTCGAATACCGGGCGGAATTGTTTTTGTGGGCGCTGTCGGGAGCTTTGCCGTTTATCTTGATGGGTGTTTGGATGCAGGCGGCCAAAAATGGTCAATTTGGGCTGAATTCGATCGACTTTGCCCGTTATTTTTTAGCGGCTTTCATTGTCAGGCAAACAAATGTAGTTTGGGTAATTTGGGAGTTTGAAAAGGAAGTAGTGCAAGGCAGGCTATCTAATAGATTGTTGCAGCCTCTCGATCCCGTATGGCACCACTTCGCATCTCACGTTTCCGAAAGGTTTGCGAGGCTGCCGTTTGTATGCGGATTAGTGCTGCTGTTTTTTGCACTTTACCCGCAGGCTTTTTGGCTGCCAAGTCTTGGGAGATTTTTGCTTTTTTTGCTAGTTATTATATTTGCTTTTTGCTTGCGGTTCTTGATACAGTATACCTTTGCGCTGTTTGCTTTTTGGCTGGAGAGGGCAAGTGCGATCGAGCAATTCTGGTTTTTAATTTACCTGTTTTTATCGGGACTTATCGCGCCACTAGAAGTGTTTCCCGCATCGGTGCGCGAAGTAGTTTTGTGGACGCCGTTTCCTTATTTGATTCATTTTCCCGCTTCTATCTTGATAGGATTACCCGTAGATCTAGGCCGCGGTTTGTTGGTAATGTTGGGTTGGAGTGCGGTGTTTTTTGTGTGGAATCGCTGGCTGTGGCGACAGGGCTTGAAGCAGTATTCCGGCATGGGAGCTTAAATAATAATTAAAAATTAGAAAACTGTAAGCTGCGTCACAGTAAAATGTTAATCCTTTTGTCAAAAAGACTTACTTGACGCATCCTACTTAACTGTGGAGTACATCTAAAATCTAAAATCTAAAATCGACTGACCCACCCAAATTAACTGTAGAGTAAATCTAAAATCTAAAATCTAAAATCTAAAATCTAAAATCGCACACATCATGCAAAAATGCAATCGGGAGTATTCGACAATTGCATAAACATCCATTTTTTGTATATATAAGTACAAAAATTTACAATAAAGTCTTATATTAATAAACCCAACGACTGATAAACGGGATAAAAGAGATTCTAATGACAGCCAAAAAAAACCTCATTGTAATCGGCAATGGCATGGTAGGTCACAAGTTCCTAGAGTTAATGGTCAGCTCGGATGCTGCCAAACACTGGAATTTAATTACTTTTTGTGAAGAACCGCGCGTTGCTTACGATCGCGTAAACCTCAGCGGATTTTTCTCTGGCAAAACAGCGGGAGATTTATCTTTAGTTGCACCGGGATTTTATCACGAAAATGACATAAAGATTCACATCGGCGACAAAGCAGTCGCCATTAACCGGGAACAAAAAATAGTCTCTTCAGCCAACGGTTTAGAAGTTCCCTACGACAAAATTGTTCTCGCAACCGGTTCCTATCCATTTGTGCCATCAATTAAAGGCAAAGACGCTACAGGAACTTTTGTTTACCGGACAATTGACGACCTGGAAGCGATGTCAGATTACGCTAAAAATTGCAAAACAGGCGTAGTAATTGGCGGCGGCTTGTTAGGTTTAGAGTGTGCTAATGCTCTGCAAAATATGGGTCTAAAAACTCACGTTGTTGAGTTTGCATCGCGGCTGATGCCCGTGCAAGTTGACGAGATTGGCGGGGCAATTCTCCGCAGCAAAATAGAAGAGTTGGGGGTTTCGGTTCACACCAGCAAATCTACAACAGAAATTGTTAGCGAAGATGGTAAAGTTACTAAAATGCTCTTTGCTGACGGTTCGGAATTGGCAACAGATATGATTGTCTTTTCTGCTGGCATTCGCCCGCGCGACGAAATTGCCAGAAGTTGCGGTATAGAAGTAGGTGAACGCGGCGGCATTTTGATTAATGATAGCTGCCAAACCTCCGATCCTGACATTTATGCGATCGGAGAATGCGCCCTGTATCAAAATCGCATCTACGGCTTAGTTGCGCCTGGGTATACAATGGCAAGCGTAGCAGCAGATATTTTTAGCCGTGTAGCGGATGACGGGCAAGATGCCCGTCCCACAAGCACTTTTACAGGTGCGGATATGTCCACTAAACTCAAATTATTGGGGGTGGATGTCGCTAGTTTTGGAAATCCCTTTCCCAAGTCGGGCGATGCTAAAGAAATTGTTGTCGCTGACACCTTCCAAGGCATTTACAAAAAATTAGTTTTAAATCAAGACGGTAGCCGGATTTTAGGCGGAATTCTCGTGGGAGATGCTTCGGCTTACGGCACTTTGCTGCAATTCATGCAAAATGAAATTGCTCTACCGCCGCATCCCGAAGATTTGTTAATGCCACCGCGAGAAGGGGGAGCAGCGGCGGGTTTTGGAGTAGACAGTTTGCCGGATTCTGCTCAGATTTGTTCTTGCAATAATGTTACCAAAGGGCAGATTTGTGCAGCGATTCGCGAGCATAATTTAACCGATGTTGCCAGCGTCAAGAAATGCACTCAAGCTGGGACGGGCTGCGGCGGCTGCGTGCCTTTAGTGACGGATATCTTCAAGTTGGAGATGAAGAAAGCTGGGTTTGCAGTCAAAAATAATCTCTGCGAACATTTTGAATATTCTCGTCAAGAATTGTACCATTTAGTGCGCTCTCAAGAGATTAAAACCTTTGAGGAGTTGATTGAAAGACACGGCAAAGGTAAGGGCTGCGAAATTTGCAAGCCTGCTGTTAGTTCGATGCTGGCTTCTACTTGGAATGACCATATTTTAGAGAAGTCTCACGTCGGTTTGCAAGATACGAACGATTACTTTTTGGCAAACATTCAGCGCGATGGTACTTATTCGGTGGTGCCGCGAATACCGGGGGGAGAAATTACTCCCGATAAGTTGATTGTTTTGGGTGAAGTTGCCAGGGATTTTGGGCTTTATACTAAGATTACTGGCGGGCAACGGATTGATTTGTTTGGGGCTCGGGTGGATCAATTGCCGCATATTTGGCGTCGGTTGATTGATGCGGGATTTGAGTCGGGACACGCTTACGGTAAGGCTCTGCGTACTGTAAAATCTTGTGTGGGTAGCACTTGGTGCCGCTTTGGGGTGCAGGATTCAACGAGTTTGGCGATCGAAGTTGAATTGCGGTATCGTGGTTTGCGATCGCCCCACAAGCTCAAATCTGCTGTCTCTGGTTGCACTCGCGAATGCGCGGAAGCTCAAAGCAAGGATTTTGGGATCATTGCTACGGAAAACGGCTGGAATTTGTACGTGTGCGGCAATGGCGGAATTAAGCCGCAGCACGCGGTTTTGCTGGCGACGGATATCGATAAGGAAACCCTGATTAAGTATATCGATCGATTCTTGGTTTTCTACATCCGCACGGCCGACAGATTAGAACGCACTGCTACTTGGTTGAACAAACTTGAGGGCGGGATTGAATACTTGAAACAGGTAATAATTGAGGATTCTCTGGGCATTTGTGCTGAATTAGAAGCGCAGATGGAACATTTAGTGAATACTTATCAATGTGAGTGGAAAACCACGATTGAAAACCCACAAAAGGTGCAGCGGTTCCAGCATTTTGTGAATTCAGATCTGCCTGATCCGAGTATTGTTCGTGTTGCGGAACGGGGACAAACGCGGCCGGCTAACGAACATGAAAAGGCTCTGGCTGGAGTTTCGGAATAACCCATATAATCGGGTTTCCAAGCAGAGCCTAGGAAACCCGGAGATCCCCCCTAGCCCCCCTTAATAAGTGGGGAACAAGAACACTAGATTGAAGTAAATTAATCTCGTTCCCAGGCTCTGCCTGGGAATGAATTCCGGGATGCTCTGCCTCCTTCCGCGAGGCGAGGTATCCTCAAACCGTGAGGCAGAGCCTCGAAACCTACGTTCCCAGCCGGAGACTGGGAATGAGATTGAAGTAAAATAACAGGAAAAGAAGATGGTTCAATCATTACAAGTTTCGGATACAGTAACAACTTGGGTTGATGTGTGTTCTCTGGATGCGATCGCCCCTTATACTGGAGTTTGCGCTTTAGTTAAAGGCGAACAAGTGGCGATTTTCCGAGTGGGAAACGGGGATGAAGTTTATGCGCTTAGCAATTACGACCCGTTTAGCAAAGCTTTTGTTTTGTCGCGGGGAATTGTGGGCGATCGCAACGGCACTCTCAAAGTTGCTTCTCCCATTTACAAGCAAAACTTTAGTCTCACTACCGGGCAATGTCTGGATGATGAAACGGTAAAGATTCCTACTTTTGCGGTTCGGGTTGTAGCCGATCGCGTCCAAGTAGCTGTTAGTTAGATTCAGCGGCTTAATTGTTCGATCGCCATCCGCCACCACCTAACATTTCTGTGGGTGCTGGCGGATTTTGCATTGGGGCCCTCCCGACTCAGTATTTTTCGTATAAAATAGAGTCGATTGGCTCCATACTCCAGCATCGCTCACAAAATCTCAACTAATATCCGAGCTGATGCGAGGATGGTCAATGCAAACAAACTTCAGGGGCAGGGTATCTGTATGTTGCTAAAAAAACTTGTTTCCGAAAATAATCCCCAGACTGTAGCAGAGTTAATCCATGCCCAACTCAAAATCGGTCAACTGACTTGGGGCGAACTCAACATACAAGTTTTCGGCCAGCACTGGCGGGACGAATCTTTGCACGAAGTCCTCAGAGAAATTGCAGCTAGGCTCGACAAAGAAACAGCGAGCCAAATTATAGAATATCTCACAGCTCAAAACGGTCAACAAGAAAAATTTATTAATTTGTTTTTAGCAGCGCAATGCCTGTTAAAAGTGAAAAATGATGTTAATAAAAAAACCGAAAAAAAACTGTTAAACGCTTTAAAAAAGTTATCGCAATACGGTACGGGTTTCCTGATTCTTTACCAAAGCGCTCAGGAATTGCAGGAAACTTATCAAATTCGCAATCGATCGATCACGGCGATCGCCCAAACTTGGAAAAACGACCCGCAAACCCTGCCGTGGCTGAAAATACTCGCTCACTCCACCGACTGTGGCGAAGTCCGAGCCACAGCAGTCGAAGCAATAGCCCGTGGTTGGCCAGATCAGCCAGAAATTTACCTGATGCTCAAAAAACTCGCCAAATCCGATCCAAGCTGGGCAGTGCGATCGACCTGTGTGCGAGAAATGGCTTGTGGTTGGCCAGACACGAGCGATACCTTGTCGCTGCTGAGTGCCCTGGCTCAGTCAGATCAAAGTCCCGCAGTTCGCACCGCAGCACTCGAACAGTTTGCCTCTAATTGGCCCGATCGCACAGATACCTTGCTGCTGCTGAGGAAGGCCGCCGAATCCGACGAAAATTTGGGAGTGCGAGTCTGTGCGTGGCAAGAAATAGCCAGAGGTTGGCACAGCCTTTTAGGCACGGCCTCCCTGCTCAAAAACCTTGCCCAGACAGGAAGTTCTATCCTGCGAACCGTAGCGGTGCGGGAGTTGGCAGCGGGCTGGCCCGCCGCAGCCGACGTTGGCCTGCTGCTGAAAACCCTAGCCGAATCCGACAGCAGCAAAGAAGTGCGGACAGCAGCCTTAGAAGAATTGGCTTCGCACTGGCCCGACGAACCCGACATTTACCCGCTGCTGAAAACTAAAGCCGAGTCCGACGCGAGTTCAAGTGTCCGGCGCTCAGCAGTGCAAGCAATAGCGTCTGGCTGGCCCGGGAACCCCGAAACTCTGACTTTTTTGAAAAATATAGCATTGGGCGATCGCGACGCCGACCTGCGCGAAATAGCCCTACAACAGATAGCCGCAGGTTGGCCCGACCACCCAGAAACCCTGCCCCTGCTGCAAAAAATAGCTGATTCCGAGGATTACTGGACTGTGCGGCAAGTAGTAGTGGAGGCTGTCGCCACACTGGCGTCAGGAAATCTCGAAGTCTTTGGCTGGTTGCAAAATCTCGCCGAGTCAGACAGACACCTCAACGTCCGAGAAACGGCGGTGGAAGAGATCGCAAAACGCTGGTCTCACCGGGGCGAGACGCTGCCTTTCCTCAAAAGCCTGGTCGATTCAGAGCAAGATTCTCATCTGCTGAGCGTGCTGGTGCGGGCGATCGTGCGGGGGTGGCCCGACGACCCGGAAACCTTGCCTTGGCTGAAAATTCAGCTCGATTCTGGGGAAGCGCTGGTGCGGCAAGCAGCCGTGCTTGAACTCGCTTACAAATGGCCAGACAATCCGGAAACTTGGATGCTGCTGGAGGCTAAAGCAGAGGGCGATGAGAGTCCGGCTGTCAGGCAAATCGCTTTGCAAAAGTTAGCCCGGGGGCGGACAAATCAGTCTCAAACTTTCGAGTGGCTCAAAAGTAGATCTCAAAAGGATGAAGATTCGCAGGTGCGGGCGATCGCCCTGGTAGAGTTAATGCGGGGATGGAAAGACGAGCCGGGAATGTTTGAGTTTTTGCGCGATCGAGCTTTGAGCGATGTTGACAATCAAAACGGTTCTTTTCCTTACAATCCCAGATTTACAGCACTTGAAGCGATTATCGAACATTATCCGGAAAATCCGGGTGTTGTGCCTTTGTTGCGATCGCTTGCAGCTTCCGACGCAGAAGAGCAAGTGCGGGCATTAGCGGGTCGCCGGCTACGCAGCCAAGACTGGTAAGTAGAAACAATCCTTTAGACACCTCCGAAAATTAATCATGCCTGGTCTTCTTTCTGGAGTTTGAGGAAGCTCCAACTTTAGACGTTTAAGCATAACTTATCTTCCTTGCACTCTTAACATTCTTTCTGTATATCATTCGGGCGCAGCCGGAAGAGATATTAACAGTTAACACTGGGACTAACTCAAACGAGTGACACTCAAATGAGTGACACTCGAAAAAGTGACTGTGCATCCACAAATTCCACCAGTTATACCTGAAATATCAAACACCAAAACTTAAATGTTGAGAGGAAGCACATTATGTACACCGAAGAAAGAAGCTTGAACAATGAAACTATGGCTCTCGTCGCCGATACTACTGCTCAATCAACTCTGGCATTTGCTGAAACCACGGGAGTAAACAAACCCACTTTACAAATGGGTTCAACAGGTCAAGCTGTCAAGGAACTACAACAGCTTCTATATCATTGGGGTTATTATTTTGGCCCGATTGACGGTATCTTCGGTATCCAAGTTCAAAACGCGGTCAAAGGCTATCAACACCGCGTCTTTTTAAAAGAAGATGGGATTATCGGCCCTATCACTTGGGAAGCACTATACTCTGGTGCACCTGTGAATATGCCGGTCGTCATGAAGGGCAGTTCTGGTAATGCGGTTAAAATTGTTCAGAATGTCTTGAAAATCAATGGATACTATTTCGGATTCATTGACGGATTCTTCGGGGCGATGACAGATGTAGCAGTGCGACAATTACAACTCAGCAAGGCTTTACCGCAAGATGGAATTGTCGGCTACAGAACTTGGCACGCCCTCAGCAATTTACCGCACTAATAACGGGTTGGATTCATATCAATTCCGGTTGCACTCCTCATGATTGTTGACTGTTGACTGTTTAGTCGGGAGCCAAAAACTCAATGGTTGAGTGTTAACTGTTGACTCGATTTTCTTATTCCGAGGCAACCGGAAACCATATGATGACGTTGGTTGTTGGTATTTTGATGCTTTATGAGTTTGTTTCATTTATCTTGCTTGAAAACTTAAGCAATATCTAAAGGAGTACGTGTGATGGGTACTAAATTCAAGAGAAGAATTCTTTCAATTGATGGTGGTGGTATTCGGGGTATTATTCCTGCGATCGTTCTCAACTACATTGAAGAGCGCACAGGAAAACGCATAGCCACAATGTTTGATTTTATTGCAGGCACTTCAACAGGAGGAATTTTAGCACTGGGTTTAACTAGAAAGAACTCAGACTCTAGCATCAATAGTGAGCCAGAGTATACCGCTGCCGAACTTGTAAATTTCTATCGCAAATATGGAAAAAAGATTTTTAATGAGTATGTTCCACTGGATTTTGATGATTTGCTACAACCCAAGCACAACCCAAAAGGTAGGCAACAAGTTTTAAAGGATCTTTTAGGTGAAGCTAAGGTTGAAGAGGCATTACGAGAAATTTTCATACCCAGCTATGATATCGAACTCAGAGCACCAATTTTTTTTACAAGCAATCGCGACGCAGAGCAAATCAAGAGTTTTGATAGCCGGAAAGTATGTACGGGATTCAAAATGTGGGAAGCAGCAATGGCAACTTCTGCTGCACCGACATTCTTTCCACCCTACCAACTCGAAACGGGACATCATACCGATGAGGGATATTACGCTTTGGTAGACGGCGGAATTTTTGCAAATAATCCTTCCTCACTTGCAATGATGGAGGCAATGATTTCTTACAAGAAAAAGACTGGTGAAGACCTACAACGTACTGAGACCCTTGTTGTTTCTTTGGGTACGGGATCACTAACTAAGAAATATAAGTATAAAGAAGCAAAAAATTGGGGTCAAATAAAATGGGCAATTCCCTTACTTAACGTTGTTCTAGATGGCCAAAGCGAATCGGTTGCGTATGAACTCGATCAGCTAATGGTGACTAAAGGAGATAAAGAAAATAACCGAAACTACTATCGTTTTCAACTTCAATTGAGTAGCGATAATGGTCACGATCAAATCGACAACGCAACTCCCAGTAATATTGAGTACCTAGAGAAGCGAGGTGAAAAACTCATTGAACACAGTAAGAAAGATTTGGATGAGTTGTGTGAGCTTCTGAAGGAGGAAACTGAACTATATTCTAATTAACCGCACCGTTAAATCGAGATCGGGTTGGAGGATTTTTAAGGGGGTAAGATTTTGTGTGTATTCATTCCCACAAAAGGGTAATTACAAACCGCACCGCTTCCCCCATTATCCAACAACGATCGCAATCCGAAGCCGTTTTCTCCCACGTGAGCAACTGTTCCCGAAAAAGTTGGTATTGCTTGGCCTGCTGCACGAGGCTTGCAGTTTCCGACGCTAACGAGCAAGTCCGGGCCTTAGCGGGCTGCCGGCTGCACAGCCAACATTGGTAAACAAAAACAATACCCCAGTTTCTCCAACAGTCCTCGACGCAAAGCCTCTGCACAAGCCCGTGAAATGTAGGGGCAATCCCCCGTGGTTGCCCCGTCTGTGATGATGTTGCGTCCAGGATTGTCCAAGAAACCGGGGTTCAAGAAATTTCCCAATAGTTCTTAATTATGTCTCACGAACTTCCGAGGTAATTCCTTCAGGTTTTGCTGTTGCCGTCAGAAATTCCAAAATTTGGTCAGGAGTTAAGTTTGGATTAGCCTGAAGCATTAGAGCAACTACACCTGCAACATAGGGAGCAGCCATAGACGTTCCGTTCAATATGCCATAACCCTCTACGTTTCCCGGCGTAATCGGAACTGTAGATAAGACTTCATAGCCCGGAGCAACCACAAAATTTGTTGTTATCGAACCAGCAGGATTGGAAAAAATTGTTACCTGTTTACCTGGAGTTGTTACTGCTCCGACAGCTACTCCCAAATTGTCGAAAGCATAAAATGCTGGAAAATTGGGTTCACTTGGGTTGAGTTTATCCCTGTCATTTCCCGCTGACATTACCACAAAAACCCCGGCTTCTTTGGCATCTTCTAGGGCTTTCCGTACTTCGTTATTGAGGAACTCTAGTCCGCCCAAACTCATGTTAATCACATCTGCGCCATTGTTTACCGCATAGCGGATGCCCTCAACGAGATTTGAAACAGATAAATCTTCAAAACCTCCCACCCTAATCGGCATAATCTGAGCATCATAAGCCACCCCATTCATTTCCAGCGTGTTATTGAGAGAAGTGATGTCAATTCCATTTTTTTGGGCCCCTATGATTCCTGCTACATGAGTTCCGTGAAACCCACGCTGATCATTTGAATCTGGGGAGGGATTTGCATCGCCATCCACAAAATCCCACCCATTTACATCATCACTAACTCCATTGAGATCGTCATCAATACCATTCCCCGGAATTTCATTAGGATTCCGCCAGATATTGCTCCTTAAATCGGGATGACTCAAGTCAACGCCACTATCGAGTACCGCAACCACAACACCTTTACCCGTGTATCCTGCTTTCCAGGCTGGGGCAACGTTTAGCAGGTTTAAGTCCGCTATATTATTAAACTTAGTTGTACTGGTGAGCGGGTCAGCAGCATCCAACTGCTGTTTATCAGTGGCAGCCGCAACGGCCGCTGCTGCATCCACCAGCCCGTAGCCGAACAAATTGTTGAAATTATCTGTTGTCGGTGCAGCTAAGATACTGAGGTTGTAGCGCGTGTTGCCTGCAAAAGAATTGACTCCGAGGAAATAACTACCTGCTGACAAACCTCTAAAGAAAATTTCCTCTGGATTGTTGCCTTGCTGTTGAGGAACGCCAAGAATTTCACCAAAATCAACCTTATTGTTGTTATTAACATCTTGAAAAAGCACTAAATCTGCATCTGTACCTGGATATATTCCCCGCAAGTTGACTTGAAGGTTGCTGGGCTGTGGGAGATCAAATTTGTAGAGTTTCGCAGGTTGTTTTTCCTCAACAAAGTCGTCCAACGAACCCTGGATTCTGCTGCTGAATGTGCCAATAGGAATAGCTTGGTTTAGCCCGAACTGAATTGGCTGGACATTGATATCCAGGTTGTAGCCGGTGTTAGCTCCCCGAACAGCTTGTTCAACGAAGATAAAGTATCTGCTGGGTACAGAAAAGCGACTTTCAATGACTTCTGACTGAGTTCCAGAATTGCGGGAGGCAGAGACAGAGACGGTTTCGTCTGGACTCAGTTGACCGTCGAGATTAGCATCCCTCACCAAGAATAAATTAGCGTCCCCATTCAAACCGCTGAGTTGCAATTGAATACTGCTCGGTGTGTTAGTAGTAGTAAAAGTGTAAATATCTCGTAAGTCGTCTTCTCCTACGAAGTCCTTGAGCGACTGAATTGGATTTTTCAGGACATCGAGATTTATTGGTCTGTTAAGGTTGTCATCTAAGACGAAATCGGCAGAGAAAAAACGATTCTGGAGTTGTTCTGGCGAAACGTTCGCCACCTGTCCCAAGATCCTGTTATTAGCTTGAATCCTAATTAAAGTTCCCCCTGCCGAGGGTTCTAGATTTAGGTCAGCTTCGCTGAGATTGTCAGTTAATCCAATGCTGTCAAATCTAGCGTCGAAGTCAGCGATCCAATCTACTGCTGCTGCATTTAGATCGCTTCGGAGTACAAACCCATCATTGCCACTACCACCAACTAGCGTGTCTCCATCCAAGTCGCCAGCCAAAATGTCATCGCCCTCATCACCTCTAAGTAGGTCGCTGCCTTGACCGCCGCGCAACAGGTCATTTCCTTGACCTCCGATGAGGGCATCGTTATCGACATCCCCGAACAGCAAATCCTCACCGCCACCGCCATCGATCAATTCTGGAGAGACCGAACCAATCACAATATCATTACCTTCTAAAGCCCGCAGTCCTCTGGTGAAGGGATTTAAAAGTCCTGGGGTTAGCCTGAAGTAATCAGAATTGGGAGTTAGATCGAAAAAGTTACCGTCATTGCTGGAACTATTCACAACTAGATGCTCCTGGTCAGATTAAAAATATATTTTAATAATGAAAAAATAATAATCATGAAATTGCAACGTTTTTTAACAATACAGGAGTTACCCAACGGGTACACTAAAATTTAATTTTAGGGTGCGTCAGATGAATTGCTGGAACGGTTATTGAGGGTTTCGATATCTGAGGCACCTTACTAATTATGATAATGGCGTCAGTCCTGCAATAGTCAAAGAAGATTATGTTCCTCTTCCTAGCTCGATCGAGCTTGCGATCGCCAGCCTGGTGATTTCTGAACTAGGGAATATGTTGTCAATACAACAGAATGTATAGGAGCTAACACAAACGCGTTGATTAATCAAGGTATCAAAAAAATCAGTTAAAAATCCCGAAGCTTTGTATTTAATGGTTTATACGAGTTGCATATTTAGCCTTTCATACCGTAAATCAGCAAGTCCCAGAAACCGTGCGAACATCTCCCGTACCGATCGCACATATGGATTTATTCCGATAAAAGGCCGATCGCATACCGCACCGCTTCCCCCATCATCGAACCACGAACGTGATCGGACGCCGTTTTATCCCACGTGAGCAACTGTTCCCGAAAAGCCGGATCTTGTTTCGCCCGCTGCACGATTGCCTGACTGATGACTTTCTTTTGAATCTGCTCTGTCGGGATACCTTGCTGCTTCAAATAATCCAACAGTCGCTGCACGCTTTCGGAGAATTTATCCGGCGTCTGAGACATCAAAATAAACGAAATTTGGTGCACCATCCGCTGGTAGATTTCCTGTCTTCTAAGCAACGCGTCTTTCTGACTCGGCTCCGCATTGTTACTAGGAACAGCCAAGTCGAGCAAACTCAAAATTTCAGCACCTTTGGCTAAAACCTTTTCCAACATATCTGGATAAAGCTCCAAAATGCGATCGCTCAAAATCTTGCCGTTCACCAAACGGTTCGCGCTCAACCGCAGTAAATTTTGTTCTCCCGCAGACTCAAAAAATTGAACGTTGAATTTGAGTTCGCGGCTTTCCAACTCCACCCGACGCAGGGTAAAAACCAAAGCCTCCCAATTAGGAGATTCATCAAAACACACCTTCACAATAGAACTGTCCTCTTGATGCTGCCGCCCCAATTCCCCCGACTCAAAATCGCGATCGACTGGAAAGCGATTTGCCGCAACTTTCGCAGTATAATCAAACTCAGTAAAAACATAGTTGCAGTCAACTCTCGACAGATCGACATCTTGAACTTGCCAATTTTGAATGCAGCAACCCGTAAGCTGCGCCCCTTCCAAATTCGTCCGAATCAAACGGCACTCAATCAAACAAGCTTCTCTTAAATCCGCCTCACCCAAAATCGCATCCATCAAATAAGCGCCGCTCAAATCAGCTTTCCGCAAATCAGCACTTCGCAAATTAGCTTCGCTCAAATCCGCCCGCAGCAAATACACTCCTTGCAGGTTAGCTCGCAGCAAAAGCGCCTTCTTAAAACTCGCTTTCAATAAATAAGAACCCGCCAGATTAGCTCGACTCAAATCAGCGTTATCCAGCACCGCCTCAGTCAAATCCGCCCCCGCCAGCACAGCTCGGTGCAAGTCAGCGCCCGTCAGGTTTGCCGATCGCATTTGAGCGCCATTCAAGTCAGATTCAATCAAATTTACACCGATTAAAATTGCCGATCGCAAATTCGCTTCCACCAAATGCGCTTCCCGCAAATTAGCACCCGTTAAATTAGCACCAACAAGACTGGCGCGGTTGAGATTCGCCTCCATCAATTCCGCCGCCATCAACTTCGCGCCATCGAGTTTAGCCCCGGCAAAATTAATTTGGTCAGATTTAACTCCTTGAAGATTAGCACCGCCCAAATCCGCTTCGGGGAACGCGGCCCAATTGAGTTCTGCTGCTGCCAAACAAGCAAGGCGCAAATCCGCTTTAGCAAGATTTGCCCCGCTCAAATTTGCCCCGCTCAGATTCGCCCCAGCTAGCCCCGCACTGCGAAGATCCGCGCGGCGCAAACAAGCCCCTATCAACTTGGCATTGCTTAAAAAAGACCAGCTCAAATTAGCACCGGTCAAGTTAGCACCAGTGAGGTCTATTTCTCGCAGGTTAACACCGCTTAAACTAGCGCCACTGAGGTCAATGTGACCAAAGTTGCGCTCTCCCTGTTGATAGCGCTGTAAAAATTCTTGTGTTTGCATTCCGCAGATTTGGGGGCTGGCAATTTAGCTGTTTTAGGACGCGCTGGTCAATCTATTTTAGATTTTAGATTTTAGATTTTAGATTGAAGCATTGACCCCACAGATAAATTCGGGGGCTTGTTGATCGGATACAGATTTTTTATTTCTGGACCGATGAATCCGGGGGCTTGTATCCTGGATGCTTACGGTCAATAACTTTAACTGTAAGGTACGCACGGAACACGAGCGGGCTAGGCACGGGGACACTACTCCTACTACTTACTGCAATAACTCATGTCCTCCGGGTGATCCGTGGGTACTTGACCCCTATAGATGGCAGTTCAAAGGATTTGTTGCGTAAGTTCTATTTCTACTACCAGTTTTACAGACTTTTGTAACTTCAAGTAGCCGAGTTCATATCTGATACGCTGCGCCGCCAGAGAGTGTTTTTACCTAAAGCGCTGCAATTCTTGCTGCAAGTGTTTTCCCCATTTAGTCGCTAGAGGAATTTCTGTAAAAGGAACCTGCACCGCAGCAGCATCTTTCAACAAAAATTCGA
Organism: Microcoleus sp. AT3-D2; assembly: GCF_036705715.1. Taxonomy (NCBI): domain Bacteria; kingdom Bacillati; phylum Cyanobacteriota; class Cyanophyceae; order Oscillatoriales; family Microcoleaceae; genus Microcoleus; species Microcoleus sp. AT3-D2. Next base: position 41,039 of record NZ_JAUBVE010000064.1, read on the forward strand.
GGGCGATTGGACTTCCAGAATTCGGCGGTGAGTCTAAATCAACTGCCTGAGAGTTGACTAATAACCGCAGCGATTGCACGTCTTTTAAAGAAAAAGTTTGCAAATTTACAGGCCCGCTGCGAGTAGGTTTTCCCCAAGTTAAACTGTCTTCTTGCTGACCGAGTACAGCATAAATATCGTACTTGGCTTTAGCGAATTGTTCTGCCCAGACGCGGTACGCTTCCAGCTTTTGATACTCGTTCCATCCAGCCCAAGCTAGAGAAATAAAAATTGCCAGCAGCGGCAGCCACATTAAACCTCTTTCCATGCGATACCCTTGTTGAAAATACTCGCTTGTTCTGTTTGTCATCTTCTCTAATGATACAATTAATTGAACTCCTCAAACTTGCTCTGCAATTTAAACTAGAAATTAGAGCAATTTTGGTTCTAGCAACAGCCACTGCCGAAAACTACCAAACGCTCGCGTGGGAGATATCCACAAGTCGCAGCAAGGAAAACTGGCGCTGGCGGTGAAATTTGGGTTATTGTGGTGAACACGCCTTCCCTAAACGGACGATCGGCTATGAAAAAGTTTTTCCTTCTGTGCTTATTTTTAATCGGGCTCGGCTGGGCGATTTCTAATTTCCCAGGACTTGCTACTCAAGGCACTTACGACTCGATTGTGCTTGATTTCCGCGAAGATTTGGGTGCTGCTGAGATTGCGAAAGAAGTAAATGCGATCGCCCAACAGTACCAAGTCGCACCGCAACTCAACAGCGAATTCTCAGCGGGCGACAATGTATATGTAGTTAAGGGCGATCGCACTTTGCTAAACGCCCTGAGAAAATCAAATTTGGCTAAAGATACCGAATACATTGAACCGAACTACGTCTACAGCGCTTTCGAGATTCCCAACGACCCCATGTATACCAAGCAGTGGAATCTCCGCAGTATCAACGTAGAATCTGCCTGGAACGAAACCAAAGGCAGCGGCACAACAGTAGCGATAATTGACACGGGTATTACTCCAGTCGCTGACTTAAAAGAAACCAAATTTGTACCGGGCTACGACTTTGTAAACGATCGCGCCGAAGCCTACGACGACAACGGCCACGGTACTCACGTCGCAGGTACTGTCGCCCAATCAACTAACAACAATTACGGCGTTGCGGGCATCGCCTACGAAGCAGCTTTAATGCCGCTAAAAGTATTAGGCGGCAGCGGTGGCGGCACGGTTTCCGACATCGCCGAAGCGATCAAATTTGCTGCTGACAACGGCGCAGATGTCATCAACATGAGTTTAGGCGGCGGTGGCGAAAGTCAGTTAATGGAAGAGGCGATCGACTACGCCCACTCTAAAGGCGTTGTCATCATCGCAGCCGCCGGCAACTCCGGCGATAGTTCCGCTTCCTATCCCGCCCGCTATCCCCACGTCATCGGCGTTTCCGCCCTCGGCCCCGACGACGAAAAAGCCTCTTACTCCAATTTCGGCGCAGGGGTTGACATTGCAGCCCCCGGCGGTTCAGAAATGGGCAAAATCCTGCAAAGTACGATCGACCCGGAAACCGGCGCCGAAGTCTTTGAAGGCTACCAAGGCACTAGCATGGCTTCTCCCCACGTTGCCGCCGTTGCAGCCCTTGTCAAGGCTTCCGGCATCACAGAACCAGACGAAATTCGCAGCGTACTCTTGCAGTCCTCCCGAACTGTCACTGAAGATCCCTTAAACCATTTTGGTTCAGGACATCTAGACGCAGCCGCCGCAGTTCAGCTAGCCCAGCGCGGACAAATCAACTTCCGCGATTTCTTCCGCTGGCTGCGCGATAACGGCTATCTCAGCCCCCGTTTCTGGATTGATGGCGGTGCAGTCGCCCTGTTGCCTAAAATTGCAATGGTGCTCGGTTCTTACCTGCTGGCTTTCTTTATGCGGAATTATTTCCCCTTCGCCTGGACTTGGGGCTTTTCCGGCGGCTTGATGGCTGGTAGTTCTGGGTTCTTTTTCCTGCGGAACTTGTTTGTATTTGACTTGCCGCAGTGGCCGATGCGGGTGATGGGCAGTTCTATTCCCGAACTCGGCGGCGCAATTAATGGCAGCAGTATGCTGAATCCCTTTTTTGCTAGCGTTTTGATTCCTGGGATTTTGATTGCTTTGCTGTTGGGACATCAACAGTGGAAGTGGATCGCGATCGCAATTTCGATCGGTTTTGCCAGCAGTTTAGCGGTGAATGCTTTTGTGTCTCCCGCAGTCTGGGGATTGGGCACAGGTTTGGTATCACAAACATTTTTGATTGTCAATGCTTTTCTGTGTTTCGGACTGGCGCGTTTAGCAATTAAAACAGAGGTGCGATCGGCATGAGTATTACTGTCAAAGGCGAAATTGAACGTAAAGGATTAGGCCCGGGCACTTGGGCTTTGGTTGGCCAAGATGGGGAAACTTACGAACTTAAGGATGCTCCTTCTGACTTGAAAAAAGCTGGTTTGAAAGTCAGTGTTAAAGGTGAAGTCCGCAAAGATGTGATGACTTTTGCGATGATCGGCCCGGTGCTTGAGGTGCAGTCTTTTGAGGTGTTGTAGGTCGATCGGCTAATCCAGCTTTCGAGCAAAAAAAACCCCGGCCAAAATTGGCTGGGGTTTATTAATCAGGGTGCATCTACTAATTTAATCTCCCGCCTCACAGCACCTCTTTCAGGACACTTTGGCCGAATTTGCGAAACTTTGTGGTGAGGGTGTGCGATTGCTCAAAAAAAAACCCCAAACCAAAATTGGTCGGGAGTTAATTAATCAGGGTGCATCTACTAATTTAATCTCCCGCCTCACAGCACCTCTTTCAGGACACTTTGGCCGAATTTGCGA
>NZ_JAUBVE010000065.1:0-42927 GCF_036705715.1 Microcoleus sp. AT3-D2
TGATTTTAAACCATCCTAATCTTCCTTCAGTCTTGTCTTATGGTACTTTGGCTGCTTAAAAACTGTCCGGAGTATTGCTGACTACTGACTAATGACTACTGACTAATGACTTCTTCCTTCTTTAAGCTAACGGTAACAAAATTTCAAATTCAGTGCCTCTGCCTAACTCCGATCGCATTCTGAACGCACCGCCGTGTTTGCCCGTCACTATTTGATAGCTAACTGCTAAACTCGTTTCTTTGAGGGCGCGTTTTTCCGTAGAGAATGATTCTATGATTTTTTTGTACTTGCTAGGTGACATTCCTGGCCCGTTATCGGATATGCAAATCGAAACCCACCGAACATGAAGTTTGTCTAAATCCGGCGCAGGTTCGGGACAACAAACTTGAGTTATGATTTCAATTTTAGGCTGGCGATCAGCGTCTCTGAGTCCTCCACCTTTGAACTCTTTCGCCAATTCTTGACCGACTGCTTCATTAATTAATGTATGAATAGCATTGGTCAAGATATTCATAAATACTTGGTTTAGCTGTCCTGCATAGCATGGTACTGGCGGCAGGTAGCCGTAGTTTTTCACTACTTGGATTTCCCTGGTCAAACGACTTTTGAGCAGCAAAAGGATGCTGTCTATGTTGGCGTGCAAGTCGGTGGGTTTTGGATAAATATCGTCGATGTGGCAGAAGTTTTGTAAACTGCTTGCCAACTTGCTCAAACGTTCGGCTCCAGATTTGATGCTGGCAACAGTTCGGAGGAAATCGTTTTGCAGAAAATCATAGTCGATCTCTTCTTTGAGCCTTGCTATTTCCGGCGGGGGTTCGGTACAGTAAGCCTCGTAAACTGAGAGCAACTCCATCAAGTTTTTGCTGTAGTCGCTTACGTAGGTTAAATTCCCCCAGATAAAGCCTACCGGATCTAAAATTTCGTGGGCTACTCCGTTGACTAAACGCCCTAAACTAGCCATTTTTTCGCTTTGAATCATTTGAGTTTGGGCTCTTTCGTAGCGGACTTGAGTTTCGATGCCACGAATTTGCCAGTAGGCGATGTTTAGTGCGTTAGGGTCTAAGAGTCGGTAAGATTGGGAATCTATTTGGACGACGATCGGTTCTGACTGCAATTCGGGCGATCGACGCAGAGCTTGTGGGGCTGCTGCCAAAATGGTTGTACTCTCTGCCACCAATAATATTTCGACGCGAGCGTAACTGTAGAGAACTTTTAGTGGCAGGTGCAAAAATAGCTCAGGCCCTTGGGGTTTGAGCAAATATTCCAGCAGTTGCCTGCGGGATATCATGCCAGCAAACTCTCCTGCTTCCATCAAGACGACTCCCGGCACTAGGGGATACTGTTCAAACATTTCGGCAACTGCCACGGCCAAGCAGCTCGATTTAACCTGAAAGTCATACAGGGGCAAATCCCAGAGGGTAGACTCTAGGGAAAGGTCTTGATGGCTGCCTTCGGAGAGTGAAGGGCTAAGGAGTTTGGAACTGAATTTATTTGCCACTGGAACTTTTAGTTGCCGAAACGCTGGGAAAGTGAATTGAGAAGCTACTACTAAGCTACCCTATCATTTCACTTTTCTGAGCGAACAACCGAGAATATTCTTAAGTTAATCATGTTGTGCCAACGATAGGCAGGAGAATTTCAAATTCAGTATTCTTACCTGGTTGCGATCGCAATTTGAGTTGGCCACCGTGCTTTTCAGTGACGATTTGATTGCAGATAGCTAGCCCCATACCGCTGCCTTTGCCTGCTGGTTTAGTGGTAAAAAAGGTGTCAAATATCTGCTTGTGATTTTCTGGGGCAATGCCGGGCCCGTTATCGGCAATGCAAATTGCCGCCCGCTTGCCGTGCTCGGTTTCTATAACTTTAGTGGTAATTTCGATTTGGGGCTGCCAGTTGTCCCCGCATGGGGTGTGTATTTCTCGATCGGCTGCGTACTCTGTCAGGGCGTCTAGAGCATTAACTAACAAATTCAAAAACACCTGACTCAACTGACCGGAGTAGCCACTAACTAGCGGCAGTTCGCCGTAATTTTTAACCACTTCTATGCTGTTTTTAAAGCGGTTTTTCAAAATTAACAGCGTCATCTCCACGCATTCGTGAATGTCTGTCTCGGCTGGTTTGGTCTCGTCCATGTGAGAGAAGTGGTGCAGCCCGTTAACTATTTTTAGCAATTGCGAGGCTCCCAACTCCATCCCTTCTAAGGTAATCGGCAAATCTTCTTGTAAAAAATCAAATTCAATTTCTTTTTTAAGGGCATCAATTCGGGGACAGGGTGCAGAATATTCTTCTTCATAAACCGACATGAGCTGAAGCAAGTGTTCAAAATAGGACAGTAGAAAAGTTAAATTTCCCCAAATACAGTTCAGCGGATTTCTGATTTCGTGGGCTACTTCTGCTACAATCCTCCCCAAACTCGCCATTTTTTCTGTTTGGATGAGTTTGGCTTGGGTTTGTTTGTGGAGTAACTTATTTGTTAATTCGTGAATTCTTGATTGAGCGACCATTAATTGGTGTACGTCTAACAGCTTGTAGCTCTGGGGGGCTATTTCCACTACTACTGGTTCGTAAATTAATTCTGCTGATCTGTAAAGACATTCCTGGGCGGCTTCTACTATTAATTTACTGGCGGGAAGTACGAGTTCCTCTGGCTTGGCAAACTTGTACAGCACCTCTATTGGTCGCTTGAAAAACATTTCTACTCCGTAGCGGCGGTTAACTTTTTCAAAAAAGAGACGCCTGGATATGATGCCGACAAAATTACCCCCATTTGTCAAAATGACGCCGGGAAGCATGGAATTTTCTTCAAAAGCCTGGGCTACTTCTTTTGCCTGTTGAGTTAATTCAATTTGGCAGTTGGAGAGTGGCAGGTCTAGGAGAGTTGATTCTAAGGAGATGTTCCAAGTACAAAATTCAGGTATATGCAACACTGATAACTCCGAGCTAGTCTCACGCACAGCAAACATAGATGAAACCCCTGTTAAATATTGTATTAATGGACAACTTAAGTTGCTATTAATTCCTAACTGGTAATTGGTAGCGGGTAGTTGCTAATTTGCCAAATTACAACTGCACCCGATGGGAAAACCCGATCGCAGTAGCATTGTCTGCTAAAGATTTTGTTTCTAAGTCAATATTAAACGATCGAAGCTTTTGTGGAACTTACTGATCTCTGCTGTAAACTTTTTACCATGATATACCTGCGATCGGGTGTTTTCCGAAAATTTTTAATATTTATAACTAATTATTGTGATAAATTATACCATTTTTCCAGTGATAGAAGGGAATTGGAGAACCGCTCGCGGGTTATCAGTGAATATACAGGCATCCTTCGAGGGTTCGAGGGCCCGGATTAGCCATAGTCCAAGGGGCTTGAGGCTCCAACGGTCCAGACTGCGGCCCAGACCAAAATCGGCAGATTGTACAGCAGAAGGAAGTCCGGCCACGGATTCACTTTCTTCGGATGTAACCGAATGTAACGGATGGAAGGGTTTAGTTATCTAGGAAAGAAGGAAGAAGCAATGTTCCGCAAGGGTTTGTGGAATTAAGAACATCCTAACCGTATTGGCGGTTGCTATACCACTCAAAAGAAATGCAACTTTAGGCAACTTCCGAACCTCGATAGTCCTCAGTTTTTTGCACTCTGCAATCTCCAATCTCCAATCTCCAATCGTCTTAGGGTTCCACCTCCGGCCAGAGGCGTTCTAGCTGATACCGCCAAGCGGCGAGAGTGTTTTCGCGAGACTCTCGCCCTAGTTCCATTTCACCCATCAATCCCTCTGCGTAGAAACGGTCTAAAGTCTGAAGGGTAGTTTCCACAGACTGTCCCTGCATCTTCGCAGCTTTGATGATTTGACGGATGCGGCTTTCTATCAAACCGCCGAAAAAGTCGGACAAACCTTGCTCTTGCAAAGCCAGCAGTCTGGCGACGGCGGCTGAGAAATCGGCGGCCACGAGTGTGGCACAACTGTGCTGAAATACTCCCCACAAAACGTTTTGATGTAAGGCGTAGCGAGTTTCGAGGGTGGTGTCAAAGTTAGCTTCTAGCAGTTTATCAAGAAATGGTTGAGCTTCCTGGGCATCGGCGATCGGCAGCAAAATCCGCAACCAACTCCCGTCTTCTGAAAGGAGGACTAACAGGCGAAATTTGGGGGTCTGTACTTGCCAAGAAGTGGCAGCAGGCATCTCAACACTGTCACCAAATAAGTCTTTAAGGGTATTGCTAATTTCTTCGGGAGTCATAATGATTTTAGATTTTAGATTTTAGATTTTAGATTTTAGATTAGTCACCAGTCATTAGTCAGCAGTGCGATCTCAAATCTCAAATTGGTTTATGGTAGCCAGCGGGGGTGATAGCCGGCAAAGGGCAGTTCTTCTGGCTGTAGTTTTGCGGGAGAACCGTCTGTCGGTATTTCTACTAAGGGTAGCAGCCAGAGGCGGCTGGTGGCGATCGACTGTCCACTATCGTTGCGGGGACTGTCTGCTGCTGAGGGAGTTGCTGCTGTGACTGATTGGTCGAAAATTAATGCCAGCCCGTCGGGAGATAAACTGATTTGGGTATCTAATTGGTTGGGCAAAATCAGCAGCGGTTTGATGGTTCCTACCAAACGAGTACCCTCTTTTTTGAGGTCGATGGTGGCGATGAAAGGCTGTTCTTTGTAGCTTTCTGTTTTGAGGCGTTGGGCTAACAAACAGTAGAGACGCTGAACTTGGTTGTCTTGGTTTTTGCGGGGGTCGAAATAAACGGCCATAATGCTGCCGGGAATACGCAATATTTCTTGTTCTACACCTTGGTTATCTAAGATGAAAAGCGATCGAGTAAAGTCGCTGTTGTATTTAACATAGGCGGCGGCGGAGTTGTCGCGAGCCATCCCCAATACTTGTTCGTATTTTGGCAAAAATTCTACAGGGTCTGCTTCGGGTTTGAGGGGGACGATCGCTAATCCTTGTTTTTGAGATATTACCATCGATTTGCTGTCGGGGCGAATCATAAAATCTCCGCCTTGTTCATTTTCCAAGGGTCTGGGCGCCTGTTTTTCTTCCACAATCCAAGGGCTGAAATCGCCTGGATTGCGGCGGTTGACGCGCTGGACAACTATGATTTTTCCGTCGGCTGAGAGGTCGAATTTGAGGTTTTGGTAATCTTTGGAGTCTAAGATTTTGTCGATTCTACCGGCTGGGTATTTTTGTTGAGTTCCTGAGTCCGATTGAGGGTTGATGCCGGTGGTGACTGTGAATATTTCTTGATTTAGAGTGCCGCGAGTACGGGCGATCGATCGATCTGTGGCGGAGAATAAAATGCGATCGCTGTCAGGATACGGTTTAAAATCGGTAACGACTAAATCTTTGGGAGTCAGCGCTATCGGTTTCGAGTCGCTGCTGGTGAGATTGACTAGCATTAATCTGCTTTCTGTTTCGCCTTGGACGCCGATGTAAGCAAAAGCTCGATCGCGGCTGCGAAAGGAACTGCTAAACGGTTGCATTGGCGTTCCTTTATTTTGGTTTTTTTCTCCGAAATACTTGTCGGTTGCTCCGGCGAGTTGGACTGTGTAGGTAACGCCGTAGGGTGCTGGATCTTTGAGGGTGTAAGCCATCCGTCTTCCAGCCCAACTAAATTTACCGGGGAGGGGGGGTTCTAGCTTTAAGTTTTCCTCGACGGTGGGCTGGTTCATCGGCCGAAAGAATGTGAGAATAAAGCCGGTATCTTCGGCGCCGATTTGTTTGTTTTCCCAGGTAAATTCTCGCACTCTGGGTGCTGTGCGATCGCCGCTCAGCAGCAGCAGACCGATTAAGACGCTCAGCATTAGCATGAGGAAGATGGCCGTGCGGTCGATCGGCTGTTTGAATGGCAGAATAGCGAAGGGTGAGGGATTAATTTTTTTCTTAAAAATACTCACAAATCTTTCTCTCCTACTTTCTGCTGAAAATTAACTGCCAAGTTTTCCCTCTTAAATTTTACTGTCTTGGGCGTACTCCCGACCCTCTGAAACGGTTCCTTTTTTGCCTGCGAAAAGGAATGCAACGACGTATGTTGGTAAAAAACTCGGTTTCTTAAAGTGTTGGTGCCTCCAGGACTAAATTAAACTCACGAGCTTAAATTCGTGGCGTCTGCGGCACTTCCAACAACCTCAACCGATTTTAGATGTGTAATTTGAGATTTTATATTCTAGGGTACCTCAGAGCTAAATTTTCCTCCATCGAAAGAGATTTTGACGACAGTATAGCACCCTATCATTGTGCCAGTGACGTCCAGGAATGTTTGAGATTTGAGATTTTTAATTTAATCTGAAATCTCAAATCGCCAATTCTTTAATAGGTTGAGGGGTAAAGCTAGCACTCTACCCACCCTACTAATAATCACGACGATCTACTTAGAACCATTTCACGAATCCTTGACGATTGGTGTGCTGGAACTATTATTAACTGCTGACAGTGTATACGGCGATTCCGGTTCGGGATATAGCTTAGAATATTTGCTATCGTAATGCCTGACCTCAAAATAGTTTAAGTTTGAGGGGTGAGGCTTATATATCGAGAAACATTCCAAAATACAAAAAGTTGCTGCACTCTCTAAAGGCCCGACATTCAATACTTGATTTTTGAAGATGCGACCTGATTTTATCCACTCTTTCATCTGCTTTCTTGACAAACAGTAAAATCCTGAATGAGGATTGCTACACTCAGCAAATTTTACATTTTCTATCTTTACACTAGATAGCTGATTCCACGATAGATGATCATCTATTGTCAAATCAATGTATCTCTTGGTTCCTTGATACATTTCAAAACGGTGTGGGTAAAGAATAGCATTCTCATACCCGCTTTGTCGGTTAAAATTTTCTAATTTTTCTAGAATGAAAGCATCGTACAAAACAATGTCATCTTCTATGAATAAAAACCAGTCAAATTTTTCTACTCTTTCGACAAATTCTTCCTGAAGTCTAAACCCTACAAACATGGGGTCGCAGTCAGGGCTTTCTTGTATATCAATGCACTTAATTTGATATTCAGGTAAGTAGGCTGTAACGTGCCTGTTCGGTAGAGTTTGGATAGTAATACTCAGGTCGCAATGAGCAAAACTCGTTAACAGTCCATCTATTGTGTGTCTGAGTCTCTCTATTTTTGCTGCAGCTTTTTCTGGATTGTTAGATTCTTCAACTGATGTAATGTGTGCCACAGCGGCAAAGACTTTGGGGCGTTCTTTTTCCGGCTGTTCGTTTTCTTTGAATAAATTTATAATGCGATTTCTTTGATAAAAAAACATCTTTTTAGTATACCTCGTGGCTACTCGCGATATTTCTTGTAAAAGAGCAATTTGTAAGAAGATAAAGTGCATTACTTTTCTTCTTGTCTTGTGTTCGGCTGACATATAGACAATCTCCTTTTTGTTTATTTTTGTTTACTGAAACAGTTGATTGATTGGAACTAAATCCATCGGTGATATTTTATCGATCGGCAGACCCAAACCAAAAGCCACTCTGCACCAAAGTATAGTTGCCAGCACCCCTACAAACAGCCCTGTTAATTGAATATCCTGCCAAAAACAAGTTAGTCCTTCTTTCCACAAACCGTAGTTAGTTACTGCATAGGTAGGAAGGTCGCCGAGAGCTACAGCAATCACGGCACCTAAATTACCTTTTAAGTGGTATCCGAGCGGTATACTTATACATAGATTCACAAAAGTCAGCAGATTGCCAATAGCTGGGTACTGAGACTTTCCTACGGCTAACAGACAAGAACCCATCATATTGTAGAGGGTGGTGTGCCAGATACCTAACGCCAAGATTGGCATCATCCAAGATGCAGCCTCATACTCTTTCCGATACAGTATTAAAATTAACTGATCTCCAAGGCTCACAAAAATTGCTAAACCTACGGCTAATGGTATTAGAATTAGCTTGCGGTTGTTGAGTATCTTGGCGCGCAACTCTTCCCGCGGCAACTCTGCCAGCATAGAAATTGAGGGAAAAATCACCCGACCACTAATGGCGATGATGACTTGGCGTGGCATATCCCCCAGGGTAAAAGCGATGCCGTAAATGCCCAACATTGTTAAAGTAAATATTTTCCCGAGAATGAGTCGATCGGCTTGAGAACACAGAAAAAATAAAATCGTAGACAAAAATATCCATTTGCCATAAGAAAATATTTCTTTTACTGCTTCTTTATCCCAAGCAAAGCGGTTTGACTTGCCGGGAATCAAAAAATGGCTCCATACTAACTCCACTACAGCTCCAGTCCAGCCGCCTACAATGATCGCCCAGATGCTGCGATCGAAGAAAGCCCACACAATCATCACTGTAGTAGAAATTATCTGTGTACCCAACTCAAAAAGCACTACTTCCTTAACACTCATTTTGCGTTCTAGGGTGGATACGGAAGTCGATTTAAATCCTCCTATTAGGGTATTTATACTTATGGCTGGAATCAACCACATCAGACGGGGTTCTTCATAGAATTGAGTAACTGGCCAGGTTATTAGAATTAAACACAACCAGACAAACAAGCTGCGAATAGCTTGCATTGTCCAAGCAGTGTTGAGAAATTGAGGCTCGTCCCCGCGCTTGTTTTGAATGATACTGGGGCCCAGACCTATGTCTGTGAATAAGTTAATGCCTATGATGAAAACGTACGCTAGACCCATTAGACCAAATAATTCAGGCAAAAGCAGGCGCGTCATGATTAGGTTGCTACCAAATCGGATAATTTGACTGCTTCCATAGCTGGCGATCGTCCAGGCAGCACCTTTGATAGCTAATTTTTTTCCTGATGACATATACTCAGAATTTATTTCCTAATTACGAGTGTAGTTGCTGAATTTGTTATTTGCAACTCCTAGAGGAGGATGCTGCCACTTTTATAGCTGACTTTACCGTATGTTCATCTGTATACAGAGATTGGGTCTGGACTGTCCATCTCGCAATCAAGGTAAAATTTAATCTGATACTTACTCAACATCTAATAATCATAAGGGTTTTTGGGTTCAGGAATTGGTTTGAGGGAGGATGCTTGAATGGTTAATTTGCGCTTGCCTTGCAGTTCTTCTACGATCGTTTCTCCTTCTATTTCTAGCCAACTGTCTGGGGCAAAGGTGGTGCGGCTTTGACCGATCAGTAATTTTACTGGCAACCCGATCGGATAGGCGTCTGCCGCGCAGCAGGTAATGATAAAACGCCCGATCCACATATATTGTTCTGCTAGGTTAGGGGGATGAATTACAAATCCTTGAACTTTGACTTTTTGACCTCTGTATGTATCCGGTTCGGGGTTGAAATTTAACAGCCGCACCCATTCGACGAGCGATCGCTGTTCGGGTTTTGTAGTATTGCGAAATTCTTGGGGTTGCAGTCTGGTGATAGGCAGGGATTCGGTGAGGCCTCGTTCTAATGCTGTCTGGCTGGTAAATGTGCGGGGCGTGGTGAGTAAACCTATTAATGCGACGCTCAACATTAAGGTGCTGCCGATACTGGGGGGAAACAAAGTAACGTGTTCAACTTCTGTGATTCTGAGAGAGTTATTTGCTGTTGATGTCCGCGATTGCTTTGTGGTGCGATCACGTTTTAAGAGTTCCCAAGTTTTTAAACCGCCAATAACCATTAAGCCGATTCCTCCTGCTAGAGTCAAGCCAAAGTAATTGGGGTGAATTAGAATGCTTAATTTGCCAGTGATCCAATATTTAAGAAGCAGTATTCCCCAGGCTAAGATAGCTAGGGCGTCCAGCCAGGGGCTAATTTTTTTAAGATTCATTTTTTAATAGTAATTGAGAAGGAATAGGGAAGAAGGAAAAGAAAAAAACAGCTATCTGTATATTCGTGACTTCCGTATCTGGAGCAAGGTAATTGAAAATTGCAAATCCTATGTATGATTTTTCTGTTTTAGCTAACTTATCAACCTAAATGCAAGTTAACAGCGAGGGTCATTAAAAAGGTTAACTGAGCTGCCAAGACAATTAAGTAAACTACGGCTCGACCTTGAAAAATTGACAGCATTAAACCGATGCCTTTGAGGTCAATCATCGGGCCGAAAACGAGAAATGCTAACAGCGAACCACTGGTAAATGTGGAAGCAAAAGACAGGGCAAAAAAGGCATCTACTGTAGAACAAATAGATACGACCGCGCCTAAGAGCAGCATGGCTAGAATCGAGGAAACGGGGCCTTGGCCGAGGTTGAGAATTAGTTCGCGGGGGGCGCCAACTTGAATGATGGCTGCGATCGCACTTCCGATTACCAACACTCCTCCCAATTCGCGCAACTCCTGTACCATAGTATCTAAAAGCAGGCGCAGACGATCTTTAGAAACAGGGTGGAACATGGAGGAACGTTGCGAGGTTTTTTCTGTTTTGCCTCCTTGTAATGGCTTCCAGTCGTCTTGTAGCAAAGATTCGATCGGCACCACCCCCCCCGGCTGACCGAGCATAAATGTTCCCGACTGCAACAGCAGCGGAGTGTTAGCTTGGACGAGTTCTTTTTCCGAAAACTCTGGTTTTGGCAGGGGAATCGCGCGGGCTACAGAGGGTTGCAGCAGAGGCCGCAAGTCTTTTTGGGCGCTGAACACCCAGCCGATAATTGTGGCTATAGACAGAGAAAATACCACCCGCAAAACTACAATTTCTGGCTGATCGCGAAATGCCGTCCAAGTCGCCCAAATTACTACGGGGTTGATGGTGGGGGCGGCGAGCAAAAAGCCGATCGCGGCTGGTGCGGGCACTCCCTGCATCAGTAACCTGCGGGCTACGGGCACGTTACCGCACTCGCACACGGGAAACAAAAAGCCGATCGAACTGCCCATCAAAGCCGCCAGCAGCGGGTTTCGCGGGATGCGCGATACGAGTTTGCGTTCGTCTACAAACCCCAGCAGCAAACCTGAAAATAAAACTCCGAGCAGCAGAAAAGGTATTGCCTCTACTAACAAGCTCAGAAACAGGGTGAAAGCATTATTTAACTGATTTGTCAGGGCGGGTTGCATCGATCACCTACTGGTAGATTGGTATTTAGCTATACGTCTTTGGTAGAACTCCTTGTAGATCATACCAAAGCATAGCACTAAGTTAAGATCCCGTTGATTGTTTTGTCTTTTTTTTGTGGAAATTTGTATACCTTCTAATTTAATCAATGCTGATGCCTTGAATAATTGGGATTGGTTAAACTTGTTTGAATTTGACTGAATTTATATTCATATCTGCCTCGGACAGAAAATCAATAATTGAGTCTGCCAACCGTCGCCGATTTGATGGATCTTTCGGTTAACAATGGTTGATTGTAGAACAAATGCCAAGGCAGATTTTGCCGATTGCGGGCGAGGCTAACTGTTTTATATAACGATCGCTATAAAATTGGTTTGTAGCGCGATGACTTTAGTTTTCACTACAAACCTATAGGGGACGCACTGGCAGGTCTGCCCCTGGCTGACCGTTACGGGGGTTGCGAGTACCGGATCGGGGATATGGGATGACATGGCCTCAAATACCTTAGCTTGCGGGACTCCCAGCCATCGCCCTTAGCGAGCTAAAATTCAGGGACGCGATCGCTCCAATTTGGACTTTTAACTTGTCTGCTGACGGGTGCATCGTGTTGGCGATCGGGCAATTCCGATTTTTCTCTATTGTCAATCAATTATATTTCTCAGCATAATAATTATCAACAAAAGGTTAAGACGATAACTTAAGGTTAATGAATAGTTAAATAGTTGGAACCAAACGTTAATACCGCTCAAGTCAGTATAAAATAAAGTCAGGTATAATTACCAGGGCGCATTTATCTCGGTGATACTCAATCTTGCCTAATACTTTAAGTGGTAAAATTTCATTTACTACAGTCAGTTTTTTGTGTAATTTAAAATGCAGTTTGCCAGGGGGATGCCGGTCAAAACACTCAACAACTCACCTGTTGACCTTTGGTAGCTGAATGTCTGCTGGCAAATAGAACCCAAAAAAGCGTGCTGATGAATTTATGTTGAATACCTCCTGCGTAGAAAGACCCGTCCAACCCATCTCCGAGGCTGACCTAGGAGAACTTTGTTTAGACTCTACTCTCCAACAATTGTCGCTTTACGATTTTCAGGTAGAAGCTACGGATTGGGGAATGCGAATTTCTCAGATGTTAGAAGCTAATCCGCTTTTACCGGGAGTCATTGTGACCCATCAAGGTGAATTTGCCGGTATGATTTCCCGGCGGAGATTTTTAGAATTTATCAGCCGTCCTTTTGGGCGAGAACTATTTTTAAAGCGACCAGTGAGGGCTTTGTACCGCTTTGCCGAAACTGAGAGTTTAATTTTTCCCAGCAATACTTTAATTGTGGATGCAGCCAGGAAGTCGCTGTTGCGATCGAAAGAACTGCTTTACGAACCGATTGTGGTTCAAGTGTCGCCTCAAACTTATAGTTTGGTAGATGTACACGAACTGTTAGTAGCCCAATCCAACATTCATGAACTAGCAACAAAATTGCTGAGGCAGCAAACTCAATCTCAACTAATTCAAACCGAAAAACTAGCCAGTTTGGGACAGATGGTAGCTGGAGTCGCCCACGAAATTAGAAATCCCGTCACCTGCATCAGCGGAAATCTCGGCTTTTTGTCCAACTACTCGAAAGACATCATGGAGTTGCTGTCTGCTTACGAACACATTGTCGGTGAAAACGAAAAAATTAACCAACTCAAAAAACACATAGAATTTGATTTTTTGCAAGAAGATTGGGTGGAAATTCTCAAAAGTATGAAAGTTTCATCGCAGAGGCTGACCGAACTCGTCACCAGCCTGCACACCTTTTCTCACATGGACGAAGCCCACTTGAAACAAGCTAACATCCATGAATGTATTGACAGTACGCTGCTAATTATGAAAAACCGTCTCAAGTACAGCATTGAAGTAGTTAAAAGCTATGGTGATTTGCCTTTAGTCAAGTGTTACTCGGGTCAGTTGAGCCAGGTATTTATGAATATCATCAGCAATGCGATCGACGCTTTGGAAGAGGTACAAGGAGAAAAAAGTTTTGTGCCTGCGATTACGATTGAAACTGAGTTAATAGACAGTGCTGACGGAGACTGCGTTAATTCGGAAATAATTCAAAATTATGTTTTGGGCGATGGCGTCCCGCCCCGCAAGCTACGACAAAATGGCAAACAGCTATCATCCGCCAACCAAAACTGCGACTTCTCCCCAGAAGCAGCGGAAAAACATCAAAATAACGCTTGGATAGCGATCCGAATTGCCGATAACGGGCCGGGAATTCCGCCAGAAATTCAGCGGCGGATTTTTGAGACATTTTTCACCACTAAACCCGCCGGGAAAGGTACCGGTTTGGGGTTGGCAATTACCCATCAAATTGTTACGGAAAAGCATAAAGGCAAGTTAAATTTGCATTCTACGCCCGGTACAGGTACTGAGTTTGAAATTTTGTTGCCATTGATTTGAAGCAATAACTCATATCAAATATATTAGCATGGGAATTATTCCTATCTCTCTTCTCTTTATCTGCGTGAATCAGCGTCAATCCTTTGTCATCTGCGGTTCAGAAATTATCTTTTTTTTACCGCAGATGAGGGCAGATTAACACAGATTAACCCAGATGAATTAGATCAATTCCGCTTGCAGCACCGGTGATTGTTGACTGTTGACTGTTTGTTGATGACTACTGACTAATGACTAATGACTCTTTTTAAGCCCTTAGCTGCACTGGCATTATCAAAAATGTAGCATTGACTCCGCCTAAAGGCTGAAAAATTACAGGCGCAAGAGCACCGTTTAATTGCAGTTGAATTTCTGGGGATTGAGCAGTTTTCAAAATGTCAATTAAGTATTTCACGTTGAAAGCAATATCTATGCTATCTCCCGAAATCTGTGCGGGCATTGACTCTTTGCCACAGCCGACATCTTTAGCATCTACAGACAAAGTAATTTCCTGATTCTCCTCGTCGATGCTGCATTTGAGAATATTGTTTTTTTGGTCTGCAAAAACGGCTATTCTTTCTACTGCTGCTAAGAAAGATCGCCTTTCTAAGGTAATTTGCCGCTCAAAGGAGGGCGGAATCAACTGCCTGTATGCGGGATATTGCCCTTCCAAAGTGCGAGTGGTCAGCCGCTGGTCGGCCCATTCAAACACTACTTGACCGTGTTCAAAATGCAGGGTGACAGGTTCAGTCCACTGCCGCATCACCAGCATTCTTTCTACTTCCCGCAATGCTTTAGCGGGGACTGTCACCTCAAATTCTTCTTGGGTTTCTTCGCCTTCAGCTTTTTCATTGGCAGTTTGAACTACTGCCAATCTGTGGCCGTCTGTAGCTGCAAATTCCAGGCAATCTTGCAATACCTTTAAATGCACGCCTGCAAGTACCTGTTTTGCTTCGTCGGGGCTAGTAGCAAATAAAGTTCCTTTGAGTCCTTCTATCAAGGCTTCCGGTGGCAATTTGAGGATTGTTCCGGCTTCTATTGCAGGCAATTCTGGGAATTCTTCCGGGCCCATGCCTCTAACTTGGTAGCTGCCAGAACTACAAGTGAGATATGCTACGGTGTCCCCCGCTTCGTCTTCTAAAGTAATCTCTCCATCTGGGAGTCTCGAAACAATATCGTTGAGTAATTTAGCGGGTATGGTAAAACTGCCGCCACCCGTCACTTCTGCTGCGAAGCTGGTACGAATGCCTAAACTGAGATCGAAAGCTGTCAAGCTAACCCGCTGATTTTCCTCATCCGCTACTAAGAGCACGTTGGCGAGTACCGGATGTGTCGGGCGGGAGGGAACGGCCCGACTTACCAACGAGAGGTTGGCGTTGAGGTCACTTTGGGTGCAAACCAATTTCATGGTAGGAAGGTTAATTAACCGGATTTGAAACAGAAACAAATGGTATCACAGAAAGCCGGCGGGTCAGTTTTTCTGTGTGTAGGGCTTAAGCATGGGACTAGAAACCAGGTTTTTAGGCAAAATTTCGCCTGTAAAAACGAGAAATCTTGGTAGAAACCGGGTTTCTGAAGTCAGCGCGCGTCGCGAACTATGTGTGTAGGGTGTGCAGGGATCGCTAGTATTTTTTAATTTATTGAATTATTTTTGTATCGATCGCCCTGTGGAAACTGTGGAAAAAAAAAGCTAACTGCTTGCTGGGCGTCACTTATAGGTAATAAATACCTGTGGAAAACTTGTGGAAAAGCTGGTGCGGTCGATCGCCCATTTTTGTGCAAAAGCTGTTTCGGGCGATCGAGTAAAGTTTTCCACAAACGGAGGGCCCATTTTCCACAGGTTTTTCCACAGGCAAGATTGTCTATTATGGGGCATTGGGAATTGTTGACTGTTGACTGTTGACTGTTGACTGTTAACTGTTGACGGCGTTGAGTGATGACAACTGACAACTGAGAACTGACAACTGACAACTGAGAACCGACAACTGACAACTGACAACTGACAACTGACAACTGTCAACTGACAACTGACAACTGTCAACTGACAACTGACTTCAAATTAACTTTTGCGGCTGACAACATTAATTCGATCGCTCAACTGACGCAAAGTTTGAGCCAAATTCGGGTCAGTGTTCCGCAACTGAGCAATTTTGTCACAACTGTAAAGCACAGTCGTGTGATCTTTTCCGCCGAACACTTCGCCAACTTTGGGCAAACTCAAACCAGTATGCTGCCGAATTAAATACATCCCTATTTGACGGGCAAGACTAATTTCTCGCCTCCGGGAAATGCCTTTTAAATCTTCAACAGAAACATCAAACTCCTCAGCCACAACTGCAATTACTGCATCTGGCGTTGCCTCTACGCTTTCAGTTTGCGGATTCAAAACCGGGGCGATATTTTCCACAGTCATCGGCAAACCAGTAATTGAAAGATATGCTACCGCCCGAATCAAAGCACCTTCTAATTCCCGAACGTTGGAAGTGTAACTAGAAGCAATGTATTCAATCACATCTCGCGGCAGCCGCATATTTTCATACTCAGCTTTTTTCTGCAAAATTGCCATCCGAGTTTCCAAGTCTGGCAATTGAATGTCGGCAATTAATCCCATGGAAAATCTGGAACACAAACGCTCTTGCAGGCGGGGGATTTGTTGCGGCGGGCGATCGGAAGCTAAAACTACTTGATTCCCGGCTTCGTGCAAAGTATTAAAAGTGTGAAAAAATTCTTCTTGAGTGTATTCTTTGCCTTCAATAAATTGGATGTCATCTATCAATAAAACATCTGCGGCCCGATAATGATCGCGGAAAGTTTGCATACTGTCTTTGCGAATGGCGGCGATTAAATCGTTAGTAAATTTCTCAGTAGAAACGTAAAAGATCTTGGCGTTGGGGTCAATTTCCAAGCGATAATGGCCGATCGCCTGCATCAAATGAGTTTTGCCCAAACCGACGCCACCGCACAAAAATAGGGGATTGAATTCTCGGCCCGGAGACTCGGCTACCGCGAGGGAGGCTGCGTGAGCCATGCGGTTGTTGGAACCGACGACAAAGCGGGAAAAGAGGTATTTCGGGTTTAAATTGGCGGGTTTGGGGGGGTGAAGCGAGTGACTTTCCTGGATATCCGCGATGGGGGAGGGCCAAATTATGGCCGAGTCGCTGCTGCCGCCTGTTTCGTTTCCCCCGGCAATTGTCAAGTAAATGTCTACGGGATAGCCCAGAATTTCTGCGACTGCATCGGCAAGGATTTCTCTGTAATATTTTTGTAACCAATTGCGAGCAAAGGGGTTGGGGGCGCTGACGATCAAACAGTTATTTTCGAGTTGTTCGGCCCTAGCAGTTTTGATCCAGGTCTCAAAGCTAGGTCTGCTCAGTTGTACCTGGAGACGTTCAAGTATCTGATTCCACAGACTTTCGAGGGGAATGTCCACTGCTCACCTCTGCCGATCGGCATTCAAGATATTAATTCTACTCTAGAGAGTTTAGTCGTCAGATGCTAAAGTTTAAGGGAGTCTGCCGTAGCTTGCGGGGCGGGACGCCATCGCCCAAAAATTTGGCGGCTCTGCAGTCCAAACCAGGTATCGGGGAGCTGCTCAGCAAATATTTAGATTTGGCAGGAAAGCCTTAAAACATGGCAATGAAGAGTTCTACTGGCAAATTTTGGAAGCAACCGGCAATTTACATATTGCTGCTGGTAACGGGAGCCGGGGCCGCCATGTTGGGCGATCGTCTGACGGTTTCTCAATTTCGTGCAAATTCTGGCGATTCTGGACAAAGGGCGCTAGAACCGAAATTGCAACTGCCTCCTAATACAAAGGATCAAGGTAGGAAAGTCTTGCCGCCGATTCCCTTGTCGGGGGACGTGGCTAATGTGAATTTTATTGTGGCTGCGGTGGCAAAAGTTGGCCCGGCAGTGGTTCGGATCGATGCTTCGCGCCGGGTGAGACCGGGAAATAGAGGGCTGTCGCCGGAAGATTTTTTTGGCATAGAACCGAATTCGGGCGGCCGGGGCGGGATCGAACGGGGCACTGGTTCGGGTTTTGTCATCGGTGCCGACGGGGTGATTCTCACTAACGCTCACGTTGTAGAGGGAGCCGATACGGTAAACGTAACTCTCAAGGACGGCCGCAGCTTTCAAGGGCGGGTGTTGGGGGCGGATAAGGTGACGGATGTGGCTGTGGTGAAGATTGAGGCGAATAATCTGCCTGTGGTAGCGATCGGCAATTCGGATAAGCTGTTGTCTGGGGAATGGGCGATCGCGATCGGCAATCCTTTGGGTTTGGACAATTCCGTAACTGCGGGGATTATTAGCGCTACAGGGCGATCGAGCACTGATGTGGGCGTACCCGACAAGCGGATCGGTTTTATTCAAACAGACGCTGCAATTAATCCGGGGAATTCTGGCGGCCCGCTGCTGAATGCTTCGGGCGAAGTTATTGGCATGAATACGGCGATTATTCAAGGTGCTCAAGGATTGGGCTTTGCGATTCCCATTCAGGCGGCGCAACAGGTGGCGAAGGAACTGATTACGACGGGGAAAGTCGAACACGCTTATTTGGGTATTGAAATGGCGACGCTGACTCCCGATGTTAAGCAGCAAATTAACAGCAACGCTAACAGCAGCCTGCGAGTTGCAGTCGATCGGGGTGTGGCTATTGTTAGCGTTGTTCCTAATTCTCCCGCAGCAGCAGCAGGTTTGCGGGCTGGAGATGTGATTCAAAAAATTAATAATCAACGGATTATTCAGTCGGAAGCTGTTCAGGAGTTCGTGCAAAATGCTAAGGTTGGCGGTCAGTTGCAAATGGAAATCAACCGCAACGGGCAAATAGTTAATTTGACTGTTAAACCGGGGAGTTTGCCGATTCAAAAAGTTCGATAAGAAGGAAGAAGGAAGAAGGAAGAAGGAAATGGTAATTTGTCAGTAGTTAACGACTAACCAATAACGACTAACCAATAACTATGGCAGAACTCTTACAAATCTCACAATTAGGAAATCCCGTATTGCGCCGCCAGTCGCAAGTTGTCGAGAATATTAAGGACGATCGCATTCAACAGTTGATTGACAGCTTAATATTTACAGTACAGCACGCAAACGGAGTGGGGATTGCCGCCCCTCAAGCGGCTCAGTCCGATCGCGTGTTCATCGTCGCATCGCGCCCCAACCTGCGCTATCCCCAAGCACCCAACATGGATCCCACAGCGATGATTAATCCCCGGATTGTGGCTGCATCAACAGAGACAATCAAAGACTGGGAAGGCTGTTTGAGCATTCCGGGGATTCGAGGATTGGTGCCGAGAAGTAGGGCGATCGAGATAGAATACACCAGTAGAGACGGCAAACTCCACCGACAAGAATTGACAGACTTTGTGGCCCGAATTTTTCAACACGAACACGACCATTTAGATGGAATCGTGTTTTTAGACAGAGTGGAAAATACCCACGAACTAATCACAGAGGACGAGTACCAAAAGCAAATTGTCAACTTACTATAACACTTGGTATAATTGCTAGTAGTAACGCCAGTGATGTTGTGAATAGGAGGGCGAATGTCTATCAATTTAGAAAAAGGCGGGAGAATCAATCTCTCTAAAGAAGCACCGGGGCTGAAAAATGCCGGGATTGGTTTGGGATGGGATATCAACGCTACAGACACCGGGGCGGCATTTGATTTAGATGCTTCCGTGTTTATGTTGGGGGCTACTGGCAAAATTCCCAGCGAAAAATACTTTGTTTTCTACAACAGCAAAGAGTCGCCGGACGGTTCTGTAATACATCTGGGAGATAGCAGAACCGGAGAAGGAGTGGGCGATGATGAAACCGTTACAGTCGATTTAACCAAAGTCGATCCGGCGGTGCAAGAAATTGTGTTTGTGGTAACAATTGACCAAGCAGAATCGAGAAGACAAAACTTCGGTCAAGTGCGGAATGCTTTTATCAGGATTTACGATACCACTACTAGCACAGAAGTCATGAAGTACGATTTGGATGAGGATTTTTCTCGGGAAACTGCGATCGAATTTGGCCGACTTTACAAGAAAGACGGCGAGTGGAGGTTCCAAGCCGTAGGACAAGGCTACAATTCAGGTTTGCAAAGCTTTGTAGACAAGTATGCCGGATAAAAGGTCGATCGCTCCTAGCTAAATAAATCGAGGGGAAATTCGGAAGCAGGAATGTTTCCCTCGATTTTAAGCAATCAGACTCATGAGGTGATAAACCAGATGGGAATTCAATTAAAGAAGGGCGAAAGATTTAATCTTTCTAAAACATCTCCAAGTTTAACAAAAGTTGCGATCGCCCTAGGTTGGGAAATAGCAACTGAACTAAATTTATCGAACTCAAACCCGCAAAGCTGCGATATCGATGCCTCTGTTTTTGCATTAGGTTCTGATGGCAAAATTCCCGATGAAAGATACTTTGTATTTTACAATAACTCGCAGTCGCCGGACGGAGCGATCGCCCATTCTGGAGATAATCAAACTGGTCAAACTCAAGGAGATGACGAGACAATTTATGTAGACTTAGAAAAAGTAACGGCTGCTGTTGAGGAAATCGTTTTTGTGGTCACGATTCACGACGCACAAGCTAAACATCAAAATTTCAGCCAAATCACAAATGCTTTTATCCGATTGTACGATCGAACAACCGGCAGCGAATTAGCGCGGTACGATTTAACAGAGGCTTTTTCTGAAGAAACCGCGATCGAGTTTGGACGGTTGTATAAAAAAGATGGAGCTTGGAGATTTCAGGCCGTAGGACAAGGATATAAAGCAGGGTTGCAGAGTTTTGTTGACAAGTATCATTCAGAGATTAAACAGCCAGAAAAGCCAGCAAAACGTACAGTAGAACTGCCTAAATTACCAGTTATTGAAGATAGTCACAAAAGTCAGAAAGCTATAGCATTAGACAAAAAGCTTGAGGAAAAAGCGCCGCACATTTTTAATCTCGCTAAGAAAGCCGATATCTCGCTCAAGAAAGCAAATCTAACAAATCACAATGCTCAAGTAGCCCTTTGTCTCGATATTTCGGCTTCCATGTCTTCGCTGTACAGTTCAGGAAAAATTCAGCGTTTGGCAGAGAAGATTTTGGCTTTGGGGTGTCGGTTGGATGACAACGGATCAATCGACATATTTCTGTTTGGAGTCAACCCCCACAATCCCGGTGAAATGTCGATCGACAATTTCTCAAACTTCATCCACAATATACTGCAACCGTATCCTTTAGAAGGAGGTACTTACTACGGTAAAGTGATGAAGGAAATTAGAAAGTTCTATTTTCCTGACGGTCGCGGTAGCAGGCGCAACGCAGCTATTAAAGCCGATCGACCTGTCTACGTGATGTTTGTGACTGATGGAGAAACTGCCGACGAATCGCAAAGCAAGCAGCAGCTAAAATGGTCGTCCTATGAGCCGATATTTTGGCAGTTTATGGCAATCGGTAAGTCGTTGAAGGATGTCAAAAGTAAGGGAGTTCGCGGCTGGTTAGCAAGAGCGGTAGCGAGCGATTTTACATTTTTAGAACAGCTTGACGAAATGGGCGATTGCTACCTAGACAACGCCGATTTCTTCAGTTTAGAAGACCCGGAACATATTGCCGATGAGGAATTATATGATTTGTTGACAGCCGAATATCCGCATTGGGTAAAATCAGCACGAATCAAAAATCTCTTACCCTAGAAACAGCTTTTTAATGCCAACAAAATGCTAGCTTAGGGCAATCATTCAACTTCACCATAAACCTTACAAAATCACAAAACTATGGCTATCAACTTGACAAAAGGACAATCAATCGTTCTCAGCAAAAGCGAATACGACTTGTCCAAACTGACAGTGGGTTTGGGCTGGGATGTTGCACAAGCTAAAAAAGGTCTTTTCGGGCGAAGCAGTGGTGCAAATTTTGACTTAGATTCCTACGCTATGCTGCTGGGAGAAAATGGCAAAATAAAGAACTACAAAGAGGATGTAATTTATTACTCTCATTTGGAGTCAAAGGACAAAACAGTTGTTCACTCAGGCGACAATCTCACGGGGGAGGGAGAGGGAGACGACGAACAAATAGTGGTGAAACTGAGTTCTTTGCCTGCAGAATATCACAAAATTATTTTGGGCGTAAATATTTACGATGGAAAAGAGAGAAAACAGCATTTCGGCCTGGTACAAAATGCTTTCGTGAGGGCTGTAGATGCCGCCGGCAAAGAAATAGCTCGCTATCAATTGTCAAATGACCCTTCTTATGAAGGAAAATTAAATATGTTGATGGGAGAAGTTTATCGAGAAGGCGGCGAGTGGAAGTTTAAGGCTTTGGGAAATCCTTTGGCTGAGGATATGAACGGTGTTGTCGGTTCATTTATGCGGTGATCTTAAAAATGTTGTTTTAACCGCAGATAAACGCAGATAAACGCAGATGAAATTCCATCTGCGTTTATCTGTGTTAATCCGCTGATATCTGCGGTTAAAAAATCCCCATGTACTTATTAGACATCTGCAAAAAACCTACTCCAATCAATCTTTGACCGGCCGCATTGTCGGGAACATGACGGCATCTCGGATGCTTTGAGTATTAGTTAAAAGCATCACCAATCTGTCTACGCCGATACCCATGCCCGCACAGTTAGGCATTCCCAAAGATAGCGCTTGAATAAAATCTTCATCCATTGGATGCGCTTCGTCATCGCCGGCATTTTTCTGCGCCA
This sequence comes from Microcoleus sp. AT3-D2, assembly GCF_036705715.1. Lineage (NCBI taxonomy): Bacteria > Bacillati > Cyanobacteriota > Cyanophyceae > Oscillatoriales > Microcoleaceae > Microcoleus > Microcoleus sp. AT3-D2. The sequence continues at coordinate 22,074 of NZ_JAUBVE010000065.1, forward strand.
ACTGTTCATCAAACCGCTTTCTTTGCTCTTTCGGATCGTTCAATTCTGAGAATCCATTCGAGTATTCTGTACCGTTGATAAATAGCTCGAAACGTTCTACAAATCCGGGCTTGCTGCGATGTCCTTTTGCTAAGGGACTGACTTCAACAGGGTAGTCGATGATGAATGTAGGTTGAATGAGTTTGGGAACAACTAATTTGTCAAAAACTGCATACAGCACGTAACCTAAACTCTGTTGTTCTAACTTAGACAGGTGCAATTCTAGTTTGCTTGCAGAGACGATCGCACTTTCCAAGTCCAAACTGTCAAAATCCAGCCCAAACTCGTCTCTGACAGCTTCTACCATCGTTTTTACTTGCCAGTGTTTGCCGCTGAAACCGGGATATTTTTCACTGTAGTCGAACTTGCGTTCTAAACTAATCGTTTCCCCCTGATTTTCGATTTCTTTGACATCCCCAAATACCGCCGCCGCTGCGAAACAAATCACATCTTCGACAACTCCTAAAATGTCGAAAACATCAGCATAAGCTTGGTAAACTTCTAAAGAGGTAAACTCAGGATTGTGGGTGCTGTCAATGCCCTCATTTCTAAATGCTTTCCCTAGTTCAAATACTCGCTCGAAACCCCCACAAATTGCTCTTTTCAAGAATAATTCTGGAGCCACTCGCAAATACAAATCTACCTCTAAAGCATTGTGGTGAGTGATGAATGGCTTAGCAGCAGCACCGCCGTAAATAGCTTGCAGTGTTGGCGTTTCTATTTCGTAAAAATTGGCTTGCCACAGATAGGAACGGATGCTTTGAACGATGCGGCTTCGCAACATAAAACGGTTGAGCGCATCTTGGTTGCTTGCCAAATCCATTTCGCGGTGACGGCGGCAAACTTCGGGGTCGTTAATTCCGTAATAAGAATCGGGAAATTGAATGGTAGCTTTTGATAAAAGCTTGAATTCCCTGACTAAAATAGAAAGTTCTCCCCTGGGGGTGCGGCAGCCGATACCTTCGACGCCGACAAAATCGCCGACATCGAGCAATTTTTTAATTTGTTCAAAGCTCAAACCGACTTCGCCGGTGACGATTGCTTTCTCGATTTTGAGTTGAATTTTGTCTGTGGCGTCTTTTAAATCGATGAAACCAATTTTGCCGCTGTCTCGCTTGGAAGTGATGCGGCCGGCTAATCGCAGGGAAATTTCTTCGGGGTCACTTTCTCCATTTTCGAGTTCTTTTCCCGGCTGACTAAATATTTCGCGAACTTGCTTGGCTGTGTGCGATCGCGCGTAGGATTCACTGGGATACGGTTCTATGCCTTGCGATCGCAGTTCGTCTACTTTTTGACTGCGGACTTCGGCTTCACTCAGAGTCATTAGTTATTGCCTGATTAAAATTACAAATATCTGACATCTTGCACTATTCTGGCGATCGTGCGATCGAGCGTTGCTCAAAGCAACGCCCCACAAGAAAATTCACTCTTTGTGGAACAGGCATCTTGGCTGTTCGCGATCGAGCTGCAAAATGTCAGAAACACCAAACTCTATCATAACTGGTCAACATAGACCAATTTGTCAGATAATCCAGACACACTGGCGATCGACAGATGCGGAAGGTCAGTAAGGTTTTAATCCTGACGGAAGTCTTCTATCCTCTCCATCCCTCCTACTCCCTCTCCCCAACAGTCAACAGACAACAATCCCTCCTACTCCCTCTCCCCAACAGTCAACAGTCAACAGACAACTATTGTTATCGACTGCACAAAGCGACCGAAACATTAAAAAATTAAGTTGTCTGTCGATCGCAACAGGTGAGATGATATGTAGTGCAGCCTCACGGCAGTTCCACAGAAACTGAACAGCAGAAACGCGAGCGATCGAACTCGGCTCATCGCACCTCTGTCAGGATCGACCACACACACTCTCTCTTAACATATAAAAACCAGAATTATGGCTGTTGCAACCCAATCACTCGAAGAACTCTGCATCAACTCTATCCGCTTTTTGGCCATCGATGCGGTAGAAAAAGCAAAATCAGGACACCCGGGACTGCCGATGGGCGCTGCCCCTATGGCCTTCGTGCTGTGGGATCGGTTCATGCGGTTCAACCCCAAAAACCCCAAGTGGTTTAATCGCGATCGCTTCGTCCTCTCCGCCGGCCACGGCTGTATGCTACAGTACGCCCTCATGTACTTGACCGGCTACGATAGCGTCACCCTCGACGACATCAAGCAATTTCGTCAGTGGGAATCCAAAACCCCCGGACACCCCGAAAACTTCGTCACCGAAGGCGTAGAAGTTACCACCGGCCCCCTCGGACAAGGAATTGCTAATGCCGTCGGTTTGGCAATGGCAGAAGCTCACCTCGCTGCTAAGTTTAACAAGCCCGACCACAAAATTGTTGACCACTACACCTATGTCATCATGGGTGACGGCTGCCACATGGAAGGCATTTCTGGCGAAGCTTGTTCTTTGGCCGGACACCTCGGACTCGGCAAATTAATTGCCTTTTACGATGACAATCACATTTCTATTGAAGGCGACACCAGCTTGGCCTTTACTGAAGATGTCGGCAAGCGTTTTGAAGCTTACAATTGGCACGTCATTACAGTAGACAATACCGCTCTAGACGAAGATACTAACCTAGAAGCAGTTCACAAAGCTATTGAAGAAGCCAAAAAAGTCACGGACAAACCGTCCATGATTAAAGTCCGCACCATCATTGGTTACGGTTCTCCAAACAAGCGCAATTCTTACAGTTCTCACGGTGCTGCTTTGGGTACCGATGAAGTGAAAGCAACTCGCGATTTCTTGAAGTGGGAACACGCACCGTTTGAGATTCCTGATGATGCTTTATCACACTTCCGCAAAGCAGTCGATCGCGGTGCTCAATCTGAGCAAGAATGGCAGAAAGCTTTTGATGCTTATAAAGCAGCATATCCTGCAGAAGCTGCAGAATATGAGCGCAGCGTTGCCGGCAAACTTCCTGAAGGTTGGGATAAAGTTTTGCCGACATACAAGCCGGAAGATAAGGCAGATTCGACTCGGAATCATTCTGGAAAATGTTTGAATGCTTTGGCAGGTGTACTACCTGAACTGATCGGCGGTTCCGCTGACTTGGCATCTTCTAACATGACTTTGCTCAAGGGTGAAAAAGACTTCCAAAAAGGTCAGTACGAAGGACGTAACCTGCGGTTTGGTGTGCGGGAACACGGCATGGGTGCGATCGCTAACGGTATGGTACTGCACGGCGGTTTAATTCCTTACTGCGCCACTTTCTTGGTATTTGCTGACTATATGCGGGGAGCAATTCGCCTCTCTGCACTCTCGGAAGCTGGAGTTATTTACGTAATGACTCACGACTCCGTAGCCTTGGGCGAAGACGGCCCCACTCACCAACCCGTGGAAACCATCGCTTCTCTGCGCGTAATTCCCGATTTGTTGGTAATGCGCCCAGCAGACGGAAATGAAACATCCGGCGCTTACAAAGTGGCAGTTGAAAGCCGCACTCGCCCAACTTTAATGGCTTTGTCGCGCCAAAATCTGCCCAACTTGGCTGGAAGTTCGATCGAAGGAACGGCCAAAGGCGCTTACATTTTGTCCGACGACGGCGGCACTCCCGACATCATTTTAATCGGCACCGGCGGCGAAACCTACCTCTGTGTTGATGCCGCTGAAAAATTGCGCGCTGCAGGTAATAAAGTGCGCGTAGTTTCGATGCCTTGCTGGGAATTGTTCGACCTACAAGATGCCGCTTACCGCGAATCTGTACTGCCGAAAGCTGTTACTAAGCGGTTGGCAGTTGAAGCGGCTGCTAGCTTCGGCTGGGGACGTTATTTGGGTTCAGAAGGCGACAGCCTCAGCATCGACAGATTCGGCGCTTCTGCACCGGGCCCCGTTGCTTTAGAAAAGTTTGGCTACACCGTTGATAATGTGGTAGCTAAGGCTCAGGCGCTGTTGGGTTAATAGCAGCAGCATAATTTTTGGTGGGGCGGGCTTCGGGCTCGCCCCATTTTTTATAGCAGAAGGAAGTTCGGCAACGGATTCGCTTTCTTCCGATGTAACAGATGTAACGGATGGATCGAAGAAGGCTTTAGTTATTTAGAAGATAAGGAAGAAAGAAGGAAAAGCTAAAATCCTAAAATCTCAAATCGGCATATAGGTTTCACTTCGTTATACCTCACATCTTGCACCATTGTCAGTAACAGGCTTTCCGGCCTGTTCCACAAGAAAATTCATCTCTTGTGGAACGGGCCGGAAAGCCTGTCCATAAAAGGATTATTGAGAATGGTGCAACATATGAGTTATACCCAACCTAGAGCTCGCTACAGCTCGCCAATCATTGAGAATTGCTATATTAAGACTTACGGAAGAAAAACCAGTTTCTACAACAATATTCGGTTTGGCAACGAGGCATTTATGAAGAAACCGGGTTTTTAGCCCCCGTGCCTCCAGAACTGTATATTACTGTATATTTCAGAGAGTTAAGATAATTTATAAGTTATTACGTTAAATTACTCCTTCCCCATTTCCCATTCCGTTTATGATTTGGAACTTTTTAAATCACCTGTTATTCACGGGAAATTATATTCCTCAAGGCTACTGTTACCTTTGGCAGCGAGAGCTAGTCGCACTCCACATAGTGTCAGACTCTATCATTGCCCTGGCTTACTATTCAATACCCCTATCGCTAATTTATTTTATATTTCAGCGAAAAGACTTGCCCTTTCGCAACATCGTTTGGCTGTTTGCAGCCTTTATTATCTCCGGCGGCACTACTCATGTAATGGAAGTTTGGACGCTTTGGCATCCTGTTTATTGGGTTTCTGGCAGTCTGAAAATTATTACCGCCGCGATTTCTGGTTACACCGCTTTTGCATTAATTCCTTTCGTTCCCCAAGCATTAACTCTCTTGAGTCCAACTCAATTAGGGATGATCGATATAATACTGCAAAAAGAAATAATTGAACGCCGAGAAACGGAAGCTCGCTATCAAACTTTAACTGAAGCTTCCCCGGTGGGAATATTTTATGCCGATGCTGGAGGAGACTGCTTGTATGTCAACGAGCGCTGGTGTCAAATTTCGGGAATAACCTGTGATGAAGCTTTGGGCAAAGGGTGGTTGCAAGGCATTCATCCAGACGACCGCGATCGGGTTTTTTCTGAATGGTATAGCGCCGCGCAGGAGAAATTGCCGTTTAAATCTGAGTACCGCTTTCAAGGCATTAATCACACTCAAACCAGTTGGGTATTCGGTCAATCTGTCGGTCAAATTGGAGAAAATGGGGAGGTTAAAAGTTATGTGTGTACTATTACTGATATTACAGAACGCAAGCAGGTAGAAGATGAAAATCGACGGCTCAATGAAACTCTGGAGCATCGAGTTGCTGAGCGCACTGCTCAAATCGAAATTTCTAACCACCAATTGCAAAAAGAAATAGCTTACCGCGAAAAAATTGCGCTCACTTTGTTGGAATTGACGCAACTGCAAAATGCAATTCTTAATAGCGCTAACTACACAATTATTTCTACAGATACCGACGGTACAATTAAAACATTTAATCGGGCGGCTGAGCAACTTTTAGGTTATTCGCTAAAAGAAGTGGTCGGAAAAGCCACGTTAGCAATAATTCACGAGCCTCTGGAGGTCGCTCAAAGAGCTGAAGTTCTTTCTCAAGAATTGGGAGTGAAAATAGAGCAGGGAATTCAAGTATTATTTGCCTTGCCGTCCCGGAAAATCGCTGACGAAAATGAATGGACTTACATTCGCAAAGATGGTTCGCGGTTCCCGGTACTGCTTTCGGTGACTGCCTTATTTGATAGTAACGGAAATATTAACGGTTTTTTGGGTATCGGTCAGGATATTAGCGATCGCAAACAAGCTGAAAAAGAGCTGCGTGACCTAACCAGTGCCATGCAAAATGCGGTGGAAGGCATTTCACGGCTGGATATTGAGGGGCGCTACGTGAAGGTTAACCGAGCTTACGCTCATAAATGCGGTTACGAACCGGAACAAATGCTTGGCATGAAATGGCAGCTCACCGTACATCCGGGCGATGTTGAGATGATGCTCTCAGCTTATCAGGAAATGCTAATTTCTGGCAAAGTAGAAGTTGAAGCTAGAGGAGTCCGAAAAAATCGCTCGTTTTTTTATAAGCAATTAACGATGGTAAAAGCTTGCGACGCACAAGGGGTATTTAACGGGCACCACTGTTTTATGAAAGATATCACTGAGCGGAAACTAACTGAAACTGCTTTGCAGGAAAGCGAATTTAAGTACAGGCAAATAGTTGAATTAGCAGAAGAAGGTATTTGGGTAATTGACCGAAATGGCCTCACGACTTACGTGAATCACGCAATGGCGCGAATGCTAGGCTATAGTGAATTAGAAATGTTCGGGCGGTCGCTTTTTGATTTTATGGACGAACGGGAAAAACCACAAGCTATTGAAAATGTCGAGCGGCGCAAGCAAGGTATTGGTGAACAACACGAATTTAAATTCAAAAGCAAGGACGGTAAAGATATTTGGACTGATATGTCTACCAGTCCAGTCATGGACTCCGAGGGTAATCTGCTGTCTTGTTGCGCCTTGGTTTACAACATTACAAGCCGCAAGGAAGCAGAGCAGCAAATGCTGCAACTTACAGAAGATTTGAAGCGTTCCAACGAGGAATTAGAACAATTTGCTTATGTGGCTTCCCATGATTTGCAAGAACCCCTCCGAGCCGTTACCAGTTACACTCAATTGCTGGCCCAGCGCTATCAAGGAAATTTAGACGATCGCGCAGATAAATATATTAATTATATTGTCGATGGCGCCACCAGAATGCAGCAGTTAATCAACGATTTGTTGGCTTATTCGCGCCTGGGAACAAGGGGTCAGGAGTTTGAGCAGGCGGACTGCAACGCTGTGGTTAAGCAAACTATGTGCAATTTGCAAATTGCGATCGCCGAAACAAAAGCTGTAATCACCTGCGACGCGATGCCAACTGTGATGGCGGATGAATTTCAACTGGTGCAATTATTCCAAAATTTGATTGCCAACAGCATCAAATTTTGTCGCCAAGAGCTCCCGTTGGTTCATATCGCTACCTGCAGGCAAGAGAGCGAATGGGTATTCAGTGTCCGCGATAACGGCATTGGAATCGATCCGCAGTATGCCGATCGTATTTTTATCATTTTTGCGCGCCTGCACTCCCGTCGCCAATATTCCGGTACTGGTATAGGTTTGGCGATGTGCAAGCGCATTGTTGAACGCCACGGCGGTCGGATCTGGGTGGTATCTCAAGAGGGAAAAGGAGCGACTTTTTACTTCACTATTCCTATAATTAGTAGCTGAAGCCTCAAAGTTCAATTTTGTTTTTATACTTTAAAGGATACGCCGGTTATGAGCGATCGAAGCACTGTTAGACCTATAGAGATTCTGCTGATTGAGGATTCTCCCAGCGATGCCGATTTGGCAATAGAAGTCCTCAGTCAGGGCAAAATATTGAATAACTTGCATTTTGTGGAGGATGGAGTCGAAGCAATCAAGTTTTTGCGCCGAAAAGAACCCTATCTCAGGGTACCTCGTCCCGATTTAATTTTGCTCGATTTGCATCTGCCGAAAAAAAGCGGTATTGAAGTGCTAGAAGAAATTAAAACTGACCCAAAGTTAAAATTAATTCCTGTAGTTATCCTCAGCACTTCAGCAGCTCCCGAAGATATTTTTAAGTCATACTCGCTCCACGCCAACTGTTACATAACAAAACCGGTAGACTTCGTAGAATTTACTAAAGTAGTGAGGTTAATTGAGGAATTCTGGCTGGCAGTCGTCAAACTTCCTCTAAATTAAACGAACAGATGCTTTGCTTATGAGCGCTCTAAAAATTTTTAACCTATGGAAATTCGGCTGGTGGATGATTTGCTCAGCGAGGCTGAATGGACTTTATAAAAGCTGGCGACCAGCCAATTTTTCACAATTTGCAAATAGTATAAGATATGGTAAAAGCAATAATTTTAGTGAATAAAGCTGGCTTTTCTGTTCGCATTATAGTCCCAATTTAATTATGCTTAACTTGATTTTGGCTAAAAAAACGGTTGAAAATATTGATATAAATCTCCTCAGCAGTCAAGTTAAAAATGATTCCGGTGGTAATTATGACAACCTCAGCAGCCGATGAAGAGATGCTCAAGTCTTATGCCCTCTCAGCCCGGTGCTACATCACTAAGCCTATCGATTTTAGTCAAGTTGCTAAGCTGGTGAGATGGATTGAGGATTGGTGGCGGGTGGTGGTGACAGTTCCCAAATAATAATTTTCAAGTTGAAAATGGCATGGGAAAGCAAAAAAGTTTAACCTAAAATTGGTAGAGTAAAAATTTTACAGTCAAAAACGTCTAAGCTATGTGGATTAAGATTCTGTTAGTAGAAGACAATCCTGCTGATGCTGATTTGCTTGCAGAACTGTTAGAAGTATCTGTGGGCGTCCAGTGGGAACTGGTGTCTGTTGAGTTCCTGCATGAGGCGATCGCACAACTGTGCAAACAATCCTTTGATGTAGTTTTGCTCGACCTTTCTTTGCCCGACAGCCGCGGTTTGGAAACGCTAACTCGCCTCCGAGAAGTTGCTCCTGATGTGCCAATGGTGGTAATGACAGGCTTGGACGATGAGGCGATCGCACTTGAATCAGTTCGCTTGGGAGCTCAAGATTACATTGTTAAAGGTCAAATTACTACTCAATTATTAGTGCGGACGATCCGCTACGCGATCGAAAGATCTCAAACATTTCAAATGCTGCGGGAAAGCGAGCGCCGCTTTCGGGCGATTTTTGACTCTTCGTTTCAGCTAACCAAGCTGCTGACTCCCCAAGGAATTGTGCTGGAAGTCAACGAGACAGCCCTCGATTTTTCCGGATTGCGATCGGAGGGTATTGTGGGTCGCCCGATTTGGGAAATGGCGATTTGGGCCCAGTCGCCACAGGTTTCCGAACAATTGCAATGCGCGATCGGCAAAGCAAGTCGCGGCGAGTTTTTCCGCAGCGAAATCGACTTGTTAGGCAAAAGTGACCAAATTATGACAGTTGATTTCTCACTGAAACCTGTTAAAAATGAAACAGGACAAGTTTTGCTGCTGATTGCGGAAGCCCGTGACATTAGCGATCGTAAACGAGCAGAAGCGGAAATTCTCAAAGCCCTCGCACGAGAAAAAGAACTTTCTGAACTGCGAGCTAAATTTGTCACAATGGTTTCCCATGAGTTCCGCACACCTTTGACAACCATCCAATTTTCCGCTGGATTGCTGCAAGATTACAGTTCTCAGTGGCCCCAAGATAAAAAATCTACTCATTTTGTGCGGATTCAATTAGCAATTAAACGCATGACAGAGTTATTAGAAGATATCCTCGTAATTGGCAAAATCGAAGCCAATACCTTGCAGTTTCAACCGGTTTCCTTAAACCTTGAAAAATTTTGCCGTCAACTGGTAGAAGAGCAGCAGCTCAACGACAGCAACCAACACCCGATCGCCTTTCAATATGAAGGCGGCAACTGCGAGGCTCAAATGGATGAAAAACTGCTGCAGCAAATCTTGGGAAATGTCCTCTCAAATGCCATCAAATATTCCCCCGCCGGCAGTACAGTTTCCTTGCACCTCAACTGTCAAAACAAAGAAGCTGTTTTCCAAGTTCAAGACCAGGGCATCGGCATTCCCCAAGCCGATCGAGAGCGGATATTAGAAACTTTTTACCGAGCTACAAATGTCGGCACTATTTCGGGAACAGGTCTGGGTTTAGCAATTGTGAAGAGGGCTGTGGAGCTTCACGGCGGCCAACTCGCGATCGACAGTCAAGAAGGAAAAGGCACAACTTTCACTATTACCTTGCCTTTAATTTGCGATCCCCGTCAATAACAACTGAATTATCAACTATATATATCCGCCATTTAACGATTAATTAAGCCCCTAACAAACAAACTTATCAAGTATCTGAACCCAGAATTTTTCCAACAAACTACTAACTAAAAGGAGCTATCACCGTGGCTAAGATTTTGGTAATAGAAGACGAAGAAGCGATTAGAGAAAATATTTTAGAGTTGCTGGAAGCCGAGAATTTTGAAGGAATAGGAGCGATTAACGGCAAAGTAGGCATCAAATTGGCGATCGAACAAATCCCGGATTTAATTTTGTGCGACATGATGATGCCGGAAGTAGACGGTCACGGCGTCATCAAAGCTTTGCGCTCCGAACCCTTGACTGCCACAATTCCGTTTATTTTCCTCACAGCCAAAGCCGATAAAGTTGACGTTCGCACGGGCATGGAACTGGGAGCTGACGATTACATTACTAAACCGTGTACGCCGCAAGAACTGCTCAAAGCCATTGCTATTAGACTTGAAAAACAAAAAACAATTAGCCGACAATCTCAAAAGACCCTAGACGAATTACGCACTAATATTAGTATGTCGCTGCCCCACGAATTGCGGACTCCTTTGAATGCAATTCTGGGCTTTTCTGAGCTAATTTTGTCAGAATATAAGGTATTAGAGGAATCCGATATCTTAGAGATGATCGGTCAAATTCAAACTTCCGGCCATCGTTTGTATCGACTGATTCAGAACTTTTTACTGTATGCAGAACTGGAGATAGCAGCCACAAATCCCGAACTGCTAAAGGAGATGCGAAACAGCGAATTTATCTGTGTAAAATCTTTGCTGAGTCAAAAAGCGCGGCAGCAAGCAAAACACGCGAATAGAACAGACGATTTACAATTAAACTTGCAAGATGCCTCGGTAGCTATGGATTCTGTCCGACTCGCAAAAATTGTTGAAGAACTATTGGACAATGCCTTCAAATTTTCATTAGAAGGAACGCCTGTTTTATTAAGCACTTTCGTGGAAAATAAGACTTTTTTTCTGTGTGTCAAAGACCAAGGCCGTGGCATGACTGCCGATCAGATTGCCCAGCTAGAAGCTTACAGGCAGTTCGATCGCAAACTTTACCAACAAGCAGGTTTGGGATTGGGCTTGGCTATTGTTCAACGCCTTGTAGAATTGCACGGAGGAGAATTTAAAATAGAAAGTTTTCCGCAACAAGAAACCATAGTTTGCGTTTCCCTGCCAGTCTAAACAATGATTAGACCAGTTTAAAAAAAGAATACCACTTTAGGCAAACTCCCAACCCTTATGGAATAAATCATTCCCAATTCTCAAATCTAAACTCTAAAATGGTATTATGCAGGAGCGATCGCTCCTTTCAGACACCGCTGCATATAAATTTGAGCTACCTTATCATTAGGGTTGATTTCCAAGCAGGCCGAAAACAATCTTATAGCTTCGCCACACTTGTCACTATTGTATAGTACCAAAGCTTGCTCAAAGATTGTCTTTGTCTCTAACTTTTTCTGTCGTAAATCTGGCGGATCTGCCGCAAATATTTCATAAAGTGTTACCATTCGCGATTTGCCTTTAACTGTTACGCGATCGATCAGCCTCAAATCATAAAAATCGTTTAACTGTATAAAAGTATTGTGAGTAATTAACATCGAAACTTCATACTCTTTCGTCAAAGTTTCCACGCGGGATGCTAAGTTTACCGCATCGCTAATCACCGTGCTGTCCATCCGACTTTGGCCGCCCACCGTGCCTAACATCAAAGAACCCGTATTGATTCCTATGCCAATTTGCAGCGGCGGGGAACCGACCTGATTACGACTAATATTATACTCGTTAAGCTCTTGTAGCATTGCAATTCCCGCTTTCACAGCATGGTCCGCACTGCCATCAAACAGCGCCATAATCGCATCGCCAATGTATTTATCAATAAAACCAAAATTGTCAGTAATTGCTGGTTCCATGCGCGACAAATAACCATTAATAAATTGGAAATTCTCTTCGGGATTCATCCTTTCCGAAAGAGAAGTGAAATCACGGATATCTGAAAACAGTACCGACATTTCTTTTTGTACCTGATCGCCTAATTTGACTTCCAGAATACTTTCATATCCCAGAAAGTGGAGAAATTCGTGCGGCACAAATCGCCCGTAAGCATCTGTTAATTTTTCTTCCGCTGCTAAAGCTTTTTGTAACTCGTCTGTGAATTGGCGGCGCTCGGTTTCTACCTCTAGACGTTCTGTGATGTCTTGAAAAGCTGCGATCGCGTAAACTATGTTTTTCCGTTCGTCGTAGATTGGAGTCGCCCAAACCTCGATCGGCACAATGCGATCCGACCCATGAACTTCTAGATCGTCCATACGCACAAATTCTCCCCGCAACGCCCGAACAATCGGTTGGCTATCTCTCGGATACAATTGATTAGTTGCAGCGTCGTAAAAATGATAAGCTTCAGGAAATTGGTCAGTACCCCCATCAAAAATTAAACCTTGGGCTAGTATCCTTTCGCCCCAAGAATTCATGTAAAAAGGTTTACCCTTACCATCCACAACAAATATTCCCACCGGCATCGCTTCCAAGAATTGAGTCAATCGGCTTTCGCTTTCTGAGAGTGCCTCATTTAACTTTTCTTGAGCTGCCAAAGCTTTTTCTAAATCATTAGTAAACCTGATTCGTTCCACTTCCACCTGTCTTTGCAAACTAATATCCTTAGCAAAACCCTGATAGTAAAGCACTTCACCGTTAGCATCATAAACTGTGCGCGCATACTCAGAAATCCATATAATGCTGCCATCTCGACAGTAAACCTGAGACTCAAACTCACACAGAGTACCGTGCTGTTTCATCAGCGCCAGAAACTCTTGACGGCGGTTCGGTTTCACGTACAATTGCTGCTGAATATCATTAATGCTTTCTATCAATTCTGATGCGGAATCGTAGCCGTAAATTTCTGCAAGAGCAGGATTCGCACTGATAAAATGTCCGTCCGGCGTCGTCTGAAATATACCTTCGAGAGCATTTTCAAATATCCCGCGATACTTCTCTTCAGCTTGAATTAGCGCCGCTTCAGCTTCTTTACGTTCACTTATGTCACTAAAAGCAATAATCGCATAGGAAATTTCGCCTGTAGAATCATAAATTGGAGTTGCCCAACTTTCTACAGGAGTAATCTTATTAGCTGTACGAATTTCTACACCCTCAGTCCGCACATTTTCGCCGCGAAGCGCCCGCATAATAGGCAATTCTTCCACAGGGCATCTCTGATTAGTCCCGGTTTTATAGAATTGATAAATTGCTGCTTTTTGCTCTGAATTAATATGTGGCACAGTGCCTTTGCCAAATACATCGCGTGCTTTCTGGTTAGCGTAGAAAGATTGCCCGTTTGCATCAAGTACACACACGCCCAATGGCATAGCTTCTAGATATTGCGTCAAGCGACTTTCGTTTTCATGGAGTTTGGCAATCAGCATGGCCTGCTTGCGGTTTAATTTTACCAACTCCTGATTCATTTCCTGAAGTTCTATTTGTTTTTCAGCTAATTGTTTATCTTGAAAATATTTATATATGGCCTCAGTAACAGTTAACTTTAAGTCATCAGATTGCCAAGGTTTAGGTATATATCGGTACAATTTAGCATAGTTAATAGCATTGGCTACCGCCTCCAAATCTGCCTGCCCCGTCAGCATAATCTTGAGACAGTTCGGCGAGATAGCGTGAACGCTCCTTAATAGTTCGTCTCCTTTCATACTAGGCATGATATGATCGGAAATAACCACAGGAACTTCATACTGTTCTGCTAAAAGTTCTGCCAGCAACTCTAAAGCTTCTTCGCCACTTTGGGTCGTTTCAATTAAATATTTATCTTCAAAAGCTTTGAGCAGGTCTATTTCCAGACTATCGAGTATAGTCTGCTCATCATCGACACAAATAATTACTGGTTTTTTCATAAATTTGCTAGACCAGACTTAATCGCTTCAATTAATTCTTGATTTCGCCAAGGTTTTTCTATGAAAGCATGAAGATTTGCTTGGTTTTTTGTGCGTTCGATTGCTTCTTTGTCGGCTTGTCCTGTCAGCATCACTGTCACAATTTGCGGATATTTTTGATGAATTTTAATCAGCAACTCATCTCCTTTCATTCCGGGCATCAACCAATCAGAGACAATTACTAAAATGTTAACCTCATCTTCACATAGCTCTTCAATAATTTCCAGGGCTTCGGCAGCACTTTCAGCAAATTCGCAAAGATATTTACCGTTAAATGCCTGTTGCAGTTCAATTTCCAGACTTTCCAACACTCCTACTTCATCGTCCACACACAAAATTGCTGATTTAGACATCGCTAGTTTCCTTCTTTAGTGTGGCAGGGTGAACCCCCATGGGCAGTACACCGTTTTCCAAATTCTACATTCTGCGCGGGTAGACTGCAAATTTTAGCCCCAGACTTCAGTCTCCGGCGCTTTACCTACTCAGTTAAATTAATCGGCAAAGACACGGTAAATGCTGTTTTACCGGGCATCGACTCCACATCAATTTTACCCTGATGTTTTTCAATTATTTTTTTGACAATATCCAGTCCCAACCCGCTGCCTTCTCCCGCAGGTTTGGTGGTAAAAAAAGGCTCAAAAATTTTCGGAATAATCTCTGGTTGAATCCCCTTACCGCTGTCAATAATTTTGACCAAGACGCTGGTATCTTGTTCTACCGCGTCAATTGTTAAAGTTCCTTGATTGCCCATCGCTTGTAAGGAATTGTGAATTAAATTTGTCCAAACTTGATTGAGTTCGTCGGGATAACACAGTACCACAGGCAATTGATCTTGATAGTTTCTGACAATTTCCACACCCTGCTTAATTTGGTTTTGATAAAGAGTTAATACAGTTTCAATTCCATCCGTAATATTCACTTGTATTTTTTCCCCATTTACATCGTAACGCGCATAATTTTTCAGGGCAAAGACGACTTTGGCAGCGCGCTCAGTAGCGGTAGCAATGGTTCGGGCGCTTCTGTGAATGCTAGCAAAGTCGTAGGCTGTTTTTATAATATTTTCGCTGTCAGGATCTTTGAGCAACGACAAGAATTCTTGCAAATTTCCTTGTAATCCGATATTGACTAAAATGCCAGCAAGGCTGTCAGAATTGTCAATACCTTCCGAATCGAGTTGCTGCTTCACGCCTTTTTTCAATACCCGTTTTTCTCGAGTAGATAAAGAGTAATTTTGTTGACTAGAACTGTACATCAAACGCAAGAAATCTTGCTGGCGTTCTGCTGACAGTTCTTTAAAAAAAACTGGCAAACTTTCGAGATTGTTATCCAAAAAGCTGGTAATATTTCCAATAGACGACCGAATCGCCCCCAACGGCGTATTAATTTCGTGAGCAATGCCTGCAATTAGTTGCCCTAATGCGGCCATTTTTTCAGATTGCACTAATTGATTCTGAGTAGCTTGCAGTTGGTCTAAAGTAACTGTAAGTTCATTGTTTTTCTGTTGGAGTTTTTTTCGCAACTGGCACATAGCTAAATGGGTTTCTACCCTCACTAACACCTCTTCCACCTGAAAGGGCTTGGTAATATAATCTACCCCACCCACAGCAAAGGCTTGGACCTTATCAAGTACGTCATTAATTGCGCTAATAAAAATTACCGGGATGTCGCAAGTTCGTTCATCAGCTTTGATCTTTTGGCAAACTTCATACCCATTCATTTCGGGCATCATAATATCCAGCAAAATTAAATCGGGAGGCATACCTTTGGCCGCCGAAAGCGCTAACTCGCCGCTAGGTACGGGGCGGACTTTATAGCCCTTGCCATTCAAAA
This sequence comes from Microcoleus sp. AT3-D2, assembly GCF_036705715.1. Classification (NCBI taxonomy): domain Bacteria; kingdom Bacillati; phylum Cyanobacteriota; class Cyanophyceae; order Oscillatoriales; family Microcoleaceae; genus Microcoleus; species Microcoleus sp. AT3-D2. The sequence continues at coordinate 37,740 of NZ_JAUBVE010000065.1, forward strand.
TTCCGGCTAGCAGTCGCAAATTAGCTGGGGTGTCGTCAACTACTAAAATATTACCGCGATCGGTCCTAGGAAGGTCGTTATTCATGTGATATTGTTTGAGATATTAACTTTAAAATTTTGTCGTACTCAAAATTTTCTATACAAGTTGCGATCGCACTTGCCGTTACTGCATCGTTGAATCGAATTTGCTCTATCAAAGTATCAATTAAATCCATATCTGCATTTAGTATTGCTAGCTTTAAATCAGCTACCAGTGAATCAGGCAATTTTACGAAATCAGCCGCACTCATAGCGCGATCGCCCTCTTTGATTGCCGATAAATGAGTTTGACCCGGATCTTCATAAATATAGCGCACTCCGATATGTTTGTGCATAGCATCAAAAATATCGGCTTCCCGGAAAGGTTTCCGCATAAAAGCATCGCAACCCGCCGATAAAATAACTGCCCGTTCTTCCTCCAAAACGCTCGCTGTCAGCGCAATAATCGCAGTAGCTTGACCTTTAATAGTGCTTTTAATATATTGCGTCGCTTCGTAGCCGTCCATCACAGGCATTCTCATGTCCATCCAAATTAGATGCGGTTCCCAACAATCCGAAATCTCAATAGCTTCTTGGCCGTTATTAGCTTCCTTTAGTTCAAAACCCAGAGGAGAGAGGATTTTAATTAACAGTTGGCGGTTGAACGGTTTATCGTCTACTATCAAAATTCGATAGGTGTGTTGGCTGGGAACCAGGCCTATAACATCCCGGCTCGGTTTTGGGCCTTCAATATCAGCCGCATCGACCGCAATAACTTGAATGTCGAACTTAAAATTAGTTCCCTTACCAACAGCAGAACAGATACTCATTTCACCCCCCATTAATTCCACAAATTTGCGACTGATCGGCAATCCCAAGCCGGTACCTTCTTGCGAATCTTTGCCTGTCTTGGTTTGCACGAAAGGTTCAAAAAGATCGTCTAATTCATTGGTAGCAATACCGGGACCAGTATCCTCGACTTCCAAATGAAGGAAGAAGAAAGAGGGAGAAGCTGCCTCGTCATTTGGGGTTGCAATGATCTGGTGGTTTGACTGACTGAATTGAGATATTTGAAGACCATTACTTTCTGGAGTTTGTGTATTGTGTGATACTTCCGAATGATCAAAATTTCCCCCTTCTGTCTGCTGGTTTCTACCTAATGACTGCTTGCTAACTCTGACCGCTACACCGCCATTATCGGTAAACTTAAGAGAGTTATTGAGCAGATTAATTAAGATTTGTCGCAACTTTAACTCGTCAGCTTCTATGTATTGTGGCACATCGGGACTGCGATCAAAAACTAACTGCAAGTGCTTGTCATCTGCTTTGAGTTGAAACATATCTTCTAATTCATTAAGCAGGCGATAGAGGTCGAATTTTTGGGGATTGAGGGTGGTGCGCCCAGATTCAATTTTAGATAAATCCAGCACGTTATTAATCAGTGTAAGGAGGTGTTCTCCGCTGCTGCTAATTATGCTAATATTTTCTTGATTTTCTGGGGATAGAGTTTGACTGCGAGTCATCAGTTGAGAAAAGCCGAGAATTGCATTGAGAGGCGATCGCAATTCGTGGCTCATATTAGCAAGAAAGGTACTTTTAGCTTGGTTCGCTACTTCCGCTTTGTCTTTAGCTACGGCCAATTCTGCCGTCCGCTCTTGCACTCGTTGTTCTAAAGTTTCAAAAGATTGTTGCAATTGTTGAGCCATGCTGTTAAATGACTTGGCTAATTCCCCCAATTCGTCGGAGCGTTCAGTTTCTACTGTTTTATTCCATTCACCTTTAGCAATATTTTTGGCTGCTGTATTTAAGCTCAAAATAGGATTTGTCACCCACTGAGAAGTCAGAATGCCAATCACCACAGCTACTCCTAAAGCTGCGAAACAAAGCAAAACCGCTGTGCGGGTATTGGCATCGATTTCTTTGGTGAAATCTGCTTCGGGAACAACTACGACAATCAGCCAGTCTAAACCTTTGCCGTCTTGGAACGGCAGGACTTTTAAAAATTGTCCCTTGTCATCTATTTCAAATTTCAATAACTCAGATTTTTTAATTTTGTCTAATTTTTGAAAGTGTGCCGTCAAATATTGAGCTGTCGCTTGAGTAATAGGGTTGCTGCTTTCTTCCACTTTAAACAATTGTTTTTTATTATCTTTGGTGCGAAAGGGTTTTTCGGTGGTAGAAGTTGCTAATAAAGTACCCTGGCGATCGATAATAAATGTTTGACCGGATTTGCCAACTTTGAGACTATTGAGAAATCTCCCAAGATGGTCGAGACGCAAGGCAGCAAATAAGACTCCTTCTAGCTGATTTTTTTCGCTGTATACTGGTTGGATAGCGCTGATAATTAAGGTCGGCTCTAGCAAGGAAATATAAACAGAACTCCAAGTAAGTTTCCCAGCTTTTACGGCACTTTTATACGCAGTATTTTGCCTATTATCAAAGTTTTTGACAATGGTGGCAACTGTAGTGCGATCGCCTCGCTGGTTTGTATTGTAAGAATAAAAATTCAACCCAGTAGATGTTTCTATCACATTAATCATTCGGGAGCCGTTAGACAGTTGTTCACCGGATCTATAATCTCCCTTATTGTTGCCAACGGAGGTAAAATTTATATATGGATATAGTTGTACTTGCCGCAAAAGATATTTCTCCCAAGCTGATAAGTTTTCCATCTTTAACAAGCCGAGCTTGACAGCATCCAGCTTGGTTTGATTGATTTGGTGGGGAGTTGTCAGGTAAACTTGCAGGTTTTGCTCGACACGCAAACTCACCTCACTCATTAACTGACTGGCAAGGTTATTAACTGCTTTTTGTCCGTTTCTAAAAGACAGATATCCTACGAGTCCTACGGCTCCCACGATTTGCAGTACAAATGGAACTATGAGAACAGTTCGCAGCGGTAATTTGTCTAAAATTTTAGAAACCATAAAATTGAGAGGTTTGGTGAACTTAGTCTAGAACCGTATTTGCACAACCGGTCTTAACAGCAGCACCATTTATTTACTGCCGATTAGCTAGGGGGAATTGATGGGAGCTATTTTAGCTGTGGTAGATGCTCGACCCCGATCGAATGTGAACCTAATGTTTGCTCTATTAAGGTCTATTATTTTACCCATTGTCGTATTATTGTTACCATTTAGGTAAAAGTTGCAGTCTCTGGCTTTGAGAACAGCCTGATATTTGATCGCGCGGGCGAGTTTAACCCCCATGGGTCAAGGGATGTGGAGATCGGCCAGGAAATTTGCGATCGGCACTCGCCATTTTCCGCAAGACGTGTTATACTGTAAATAGTCGAGGGCACGTAGCTCAGTGGATAGAGCATCAGGTTCCGGTCCTGAGGGTCGGGGGTTCAAATCCCTCCGTGCTCACTTTCTATGTCTTTTGCGGGGTAAGGGTTTCAGGTTAATTGTATTACCGATAGTCCTCTTTTCCGCTCAAATTTCGCTCCCATCTGTTCCAAGTATCTCCAAAACCATCTCCATATCTGCCAAGTTTGCGCCGGACTTTTTGCGCCGCGCTTTCAACTGGTTGAGCAGGTCGGCTGGCTCTGGAAATTCTGCGACGGTCGGAGCCGAGTTTTTATTTGCTTCCCGATCGCGCTGCACTTCCTTGAGTTCTTCCTTTAAATTCTGAACTTCCAAACCTAAGTCACCATTCCGCTCGTGTAACTGATTCAGTTCTGTGTCCCATTCTGCAAGCTGCTTGTTGGCCGCTTTCAATTCCTGCCTGAGTGATTCATCGTTGCCATCACTCAGGCACTCAATTTTCCCAAGCGTTCTTCAATCCCTGCTAATTTAGCCGCTAGCAGAGTGTCTAGCTTACTGTCTAGCAGTTTGTCTAGCACTGGTTCGATGTCCGAAATTTCGGACACTTGTGTTTGAGGTTGAGTTGGCGGCGCTGCTATTGCCTGGTTGGCCACTTGCTCCAAAGTTCGCACTACCCAAGCATTGACGCTCAAACCCTCTGCTGCTGCGACATCTTTAATGGTTTCGAGCAAGTCTCGGCGGCCGTCTAATCTCAAGTTAAGCTGGCATCTGTCTGTCATGTTTAGCACCTGTCTAGTAGCTGTCTAGTTAGATACTAGCACTTTGTCTATTAGCTGTCTAGTTAGATACTAGCACTTTGTCTAGTAGTTGTCTAGTTAGATGCTAGACTTTGTCTAGTAGTTGTCTAGTTAGATGCTAGCACTCTGTCTAGTAGTTGTCTAGTTAGATGCTAGCACTCTGTCTAGCTAGTCAACCTTCAGTTTGTCCAGACGTTCTTCAATGACAGCTATCCGTTTAATTAGTGGGGCAAGACGATCGGATATAAGTATGTCTACACTTTCGGCGGTTACTGTAGACACTAGATTAGTGTCACTTTCTTTAGACAGCGTTTTAGACGTGCCTGAAAGCTCTTTCAAAAGACGCTGTGCAGCTTGACTTACCGACTCACCCTCTAGCCTCTGAGCTTCTATCCAGTTCAGGAAGTGACCGGAAGCCCTGAACGATACGACTTGACTTTGACTCATTGTAGACACCTATATACAGTATTTGTCTACACTAACAGACAACTGTCTACACTATCAACATATTGTAGACAAAACTTGTAGACATGAAAATCGCCTATACAGGAATTAGGGTTTGATATGATAAGAACGTGGGCCGGGGGGGGAGCCGGGTTATGGCCCGCCCTCCCGGCCGCGCCGGTGAAGAGTTAATGCGCCGCAGGCCAACCGGGGTGAATACCCGGTTAGCATTTAAAAAAACACAAAGAATGGTATAGTATGCAATTTCAAAAATTGGGTTCAAAATTGGATAGGATTAGCAACTGGTAAACATTTTCAGTGGTGGTTAAAAGGCTCTATCTATTTTTGATTTCATGATTAAATCAGTTAAGCCCCCTGGACGTGGTGGGAAGCGAATAGGGTCTGGTCGCCCTTCTACATGGCTTACAAACGATATTAAGACCATTAGAGTCCCAGTTTCTTTGGCTGACCAACTGCTAGAGATTGCTCGATATCTTGATGGTCAGGAATATTTCTCTCTTCCGTTTTATTCTTTTGAGGATGAAAGTTCCAAACATTTTAATGGTTCCAAAACCACTGAATTGCATTAGACCTCTTGCGAAAGTCTCAGGCGAGCGCTAATTTATCTTCAAAGAAAGTTCATAATTATAAATACCAGCAATC